>JAEZIV010000260.1 GCA_023436515.1 Bacillota bacterium | reverse complement strand
TATTAATACCACATACTCCTACCTCCTAAATTTGTTATGTGTTTTTCGTACTGCGGTACTGATGGTGGCAGTCACACAGGCATTAATGATAGTCAGCCTTCACTCTTCCTTCCATAACTTTGTATCGATGCCTTAAAATCAAACATTTCCACTTTATATATAATAGTAAATTTTTTGTAGAAAATATTTATTTTTACTTGAAATGTAGGTATTTTGTCCTTAATTGTAAAACAAACTAGAAGAATTCAATTTTTTGCAACTGAGCGGGGACGAGCATCTATCCACTCCCTAATATCCTTGCATACAAAACGCCGAAACACATCTGAGCTAATTAATAATTCTCCTAAAAAACTTCATTGCTTAACATATTCGGTTTATGCTTGTAAGGATAACCAGACTATTGTAAGAGCAAATCGCCCAGTTAACTTACTAAGAAACAGCATTGTCACTCCAACTCTGGCAGCTGGCATTCCCAATGGCAAATATATAAATGCTCTTCCGCTATACAGGCTGGAACAGGAATTCGCTAGAAATGATATACATATATCAAGGCAGGTAATGGCAAACTGGACAATGCAATGTGCTGAGAGATACTTATCGCTTCCATATCTTGTTTATTTACAGTCATACATTATCAAATTACTTATACTTAAGAGGAGTGAAGTTGAAAGTCTAAACGGCCCTGATTATGAACAAAACTCTGTGCTATCGTTTTATTTTCGATATCTTCATCTGTTTTTATTCCCCCACTAGTTACAGCTGCAACAGAATCAATTGTTTTTCTGGCTGAATATCCTGATTATTGGTTTGCACACTCATATTTGTATTTGAAGAACTGACAATGGACGCATTTCTTAAATGATCACTGTTATAGCACCCTGATAAGAAAATTATCATCGTTACAATTAAAGTGAATTTACCCATAAGTCTTTTCATTAAAACGCTCCTAGGTGAATTGTATCATTTACAATATATATCATCAATAGAAGTGTAAATTAATAAAATTTATTTTACTTAAAAATATAAATGTTTATTATAAAAAATCCAGAAACACCTACTAACCGGCATTTCTGGATTCAATATTTTTTCTATAACTCATGCATAATCTTCTTTTATTCAGCACAAACTAAGTTAATATGCAAAG
Source organism: Bacillota bacterium (assembly GCA_023436515.1). Lineage (GTDB taxonomy): Bacteria > Bacillota > Clostridia > Acetivibrionales > DSM-1351 > Ruminiclostridium. Next base: position 6,024 of record JAEZIV010000260.1, on the reverse strand, counting down.
GGTATACTGGGAAACTCCGATATTACCCTCAAAAATTCACATATAGGAAATGGAAGTGGTTATGTAGACTAAACTAATAATTCTGTTTTATACTAACTTGTGCCCAGTATAAACATAATGCGAAGCTCAGCAAACCAGAACCTGTCAAGCAAATTATTCAAAGGCCTTTTCAACCATCAAATTTATCACGCAGGAATAATTATCGATAATCGGCAACTTTACAAGTTCAATGCTTTAATATCTGCACACCAGCTATTAATATATGATTCAGCATCCGGATGCTCCTGAAGATGCGCCGTGACATGAGTAGGATTCAACAGATATATAAACGAAACTATGTCTCTTGCAGTTTTTTGCTTTTGATCAATGGTAATAATTTCCAAAAAATCAGTATCTGAGCCGCCCCTCGCTCTTTCTTCCATGTGACTTTCACCATTCAGCACTAATCTATACATAAGGTTTTCAAAATACCTCTTGTATCTTTGATCTGATAACACACTTAGTATCGTTTCATCGCAAGAAACATCGTCGATACCCTTTTTATAAAAAAATGTTGAATATGTCTCCAATACTCTTCGCATTGTATTTCCAATAGTCAATTCTTGATCTATTGGTGCAGAACACCCAAAAACAAATACTTGATTAAGCATACTTGAGTATTCATTATGTTTTTTATACTGAAAATCAACTAATGATTTCTGTTGTAGTTCCCAAAGCTTATAAGCTCCAATCTTATTCCCATGAATTCTATTCGCATTGTTTTTCACTTCATCACAGATTTTCTGTAAATCAAAAAAGGCTTGGATGTCATGGGTTAATAGCACAATCCTAGAATTGATATTTGCACATATTATCGCATTGAGTTTTGCTTTCAATAAAGACATTATTCCGATTTTGTTCTCGCGGTCAAAGCTAGATATGGGATCATCTATCAATAGAAACATTTCTTCAGAATACGATTTGCTCTCTTCTTGCTGGCGGAGCATCTCTGCAAAGAAGTAGCAAAGAGCAAGAATATTTCTTTCACCAACTGATACGTCACTTGGCTTCACTTGACATCCATTTGAATATAATTTATAACACTCATCTTCGCTACGTACTTCCAACCTGCTATTTGCAAAGAATACATACCGCAAACTAGAATTAATCTTTTCGAGTGCAATGTTAACATTCTTTTTCTGGTCATTTAACACATCCAATGCAGTCTTCTTTTGTTGTGAAACCGTGGTCATTGCATCACACTTTTCCTTTGCTGCTTTTTCATGTGCACCTTGAGTAACAAACGAATTATAAAAGTCAAAAATCTCATAATATGCAATATTATCGTTTAACTTGAGCAATTCATTTCGTAATAATACTGTGCTTTCAAATGGCTTATTATAGTCTGTTCGAATCTGTTCAAGAACAAACAATGCACCATTAAGAACCTTCAGTTTTTCTTGTATATCAATTGAATTCAAAATTATCGGTGTGAAAGGCTTGTCAATCTTCTCTTGGATTGTGGCGTTAAATCTTTCAATTGTATCATTAAGCTGTTGCAATTTTGCTTTACAATCTTCTAATGTATCTGAATTCAAAGTTTCATATGGCTGAAAATCAATTACAATTTTACTAACTATCAATCTATGTAAGGCGTCCTTATGTTCTTCAACTATTTTGGATAATACTTTTCTGATGCTATCAGAAAGTGAAACTCTGTATTCTGCATCTATCGGTTGAAGACAAAATGGGCATGACACTGTTTCTTCCTCCGAAAATACTGTATCCATTTGACTAAGCCAGGTATTTTTTCCGTCTTCAATTAAAGAAATCAGATATTCCTCTCTCTTATTCAATTCAGGACATTCGATCTGCTCAGCAAGAAGATTGAAAGCCTCTTCCTCTTTTAGCGATATTTTTAAATCCGACTTCACGGGAGTGGTGATTTTTCCGGTCCCATCTTCTGCCTTTCGTAACATTTCAAGCTTTTTGTTAAACTCTTGTTGTATTTCTTCAGAAGATTTTGTCGGCTTATTGAAGATAATCTGTGTGTATGTGTTATCGGTTACAGACGCATTTCTCCTGCGCGAACTGTCAATCACCCTTATACGCCCAGCCCAGTGATTGTCTCCAGATAATGCGAGATTCATCTTGGTTATATAGTATCTAGGAGCTGTTATTAATGACGAATCCGTGTATTGCTTGTAATTTTCTTCTTGTTGCTGGCGTGCAATTTCAGCCGCATCAAATTCAGCCTGCACCGCAGTTATTTGATTATCTAAATCTACCTGCTGTCCAAACATAATGATTGTCTGCAATCCATCTTCTTTTAGGCGAATGCTCTCCTGAACATAATCTTCATTAAAAACAAACAATCTTCGTTCATCAAGATTTTGGGGAATGGATACAACTTGGCCTTGTTTATCCAGCAGGTTTGCCACTGACAATTCTTCCACAATTCTACCAGATGCCTTTAATACAGCTTTTGATATGGTACTTTTACCCGTTCCATTTTTACCATAAATCAACGAAATCCGTTCTTTGGAATCAGAAAACAACGGCAACATAGTCTCCTCAGCAAAAGCTGCACCTTTAAGCTTTAGTTTGTAAATACTTTCAAACATATTATTTCTCCAACTCTATATATTTCGATTTTCCGTACTTTCTCTTATTGCTATAAGTTTCTGACTCATTAATAATACGGCACAACACTTCCCACTCCATACTTTGATCTTAAAAACCTACTATTAACTAAATTAATCATTGTCTACAGAAAGTTAAATTCTCTACAATTTGTTTATATTTCTAATTTTCTTAATTGTAACACCATCAGCAATCACAAGCATATTGTAGCAATAATGCGAAATTCAATTTTCAGCAGAACTTGATAAACCTAAAGGATAGAATTTTATTTATAAGATTGCTTTCCATCCCACATTGACGACACTCTTTGAACCGAGCTTACAAACCCCCGGCTTCACTAGCTGTGTTGCACTCAGTGCAGGGGGATAGGCACATATCCCTCATTTGTCACCCATTTGTTTGAATACAGTGTTATGTGAAGTTACTCTAGTTTTACTTCAATAATAATCAACCTCTCCATCCAATAGACCTTAAGGCATCTTCAATTATCTTGGCTTCTCTTATCATACCTACTTTACGTAATTCCCTAGCAAATATCGGCCAAGGCGGATGCATAGCTCTATATGGATTTGAATCTGGTCCAGTATATAATCCTCCACCTGGTCCAGTATATAATCCTCCACCAACCCCGGTATATAATCCTCCACCAACCCCAGTGTAAGCTCCTCCATCAACTCCGGTGTACATTCCTCCACCGACTCCGGTATATAATCCTCCACCTACTCCGGTATATAATCCTCCACCAACCCCAGTGTATGCTCCTCCACCTACTCCGGTGTACATTCCTCCACCTACTCCGGTGTACATTCCTCCACCGACTCCGGTATACATGTTTCTAACCCACATATTATTCATCTCCTCCAGTCATCAAAATATCGTCTCATCTTTTGGCACTGTAATTCCTATACGCAAATGACGATAAACAGCTTATACATATACTTTCTCTCACATCTCTTCACTCTTAAGATTTCAGTATTATATTTTCTTTAGGCATTTGCATACTCCCTATTATAGCCATAATACGTCTTCCATATCGACTCTATTTTACCACTTTTCAACAAATTTTGTAACGGTTTAAACTATTTTTAAGAATTTAATCATTAAAACCCCCTGTTCTGAACCTTTCTCGTCAGGTTCAGAACAGGGGGTTCCCACAAAATACACTATATTTTAAGATAAAAAATTAACTGACTTTTGCATAAAAACCTTGTAATCTACACAATCTAATAAGTTCAATATCAAAGGGTCTTACCCACACTTACTATACCCGCAGTGCCTGCAAATAACGCAACCACCCTCGTGCTCCACAGATTTGCCGCACTCGGGGCATGCGCCTCCAAGTCCTTCCTCACCCAATCCAAGCTCGGGATTTGAGCAAACCTCCCTCATTGTACAAACATGGCACTCCGAGGCGCAGGCAGTTTCGCTGCCCACCGAAGCATTAGGACGTGAAACCACACTGTATTCTGGGGTGGTGAAGTCAAGCCCTGCTTCTTCCTCCCTGCTGCTGCTCTGAATTTTTGCGACCTTCTCTATAAGTCTGCCGATAGCATCAGGGCAGGAAAGCACCTTGAGCCCCTTCTGGCGGATAGTTGAAGGGCACCTAATCCCCTTGAGCTGTTCAACTATGGCCTTAACGTCCATACCAGATCTGAGAGCAACTGACACGAGTCTACTGGTAGCCTCTGATTGGGAAGGGCATCCCCCTGCACGTCCTGTATTTGTAAACACCTCACATATACCGGTTTCATCATAATTAACAGTAATATACAGGTTTCCGCAGCCGATTCTGACCTTTTCTGTAAAGCCGGTTGTAATATCAGGTCTTGGTCTTGGCTCGATTCCTGTCCTTACCTTTGATAGGTCATTACAGGAATCACAATACTCATTATCACCAGCAGGTAAGGGCTGAGCTGCAGCAGCCTCCTCCTTGCCTTTAACCTTTCCGATGTTAAGCACCTGAAAGTCACGGCTGCCATCCCTATATATAGTTACACCCTTACACTGAGTTTTATACGCCTGAATAAATACCTCTCTTACATCCTCAGTGGTAGCATCGTGACTCAAATTAACCGTTTTAGACACAGCATTATCAGTATGCTTCTGGAAGGCCGCCTGCATTTTCACGTGCCACTCAGGATTGACATCATGGGCAGTCACAAATATATTTCTTATCTCAACGGGTATCTCTTCCATATCCTTAACGCTGCCTGCAAGGGCTATCTTTCTCATTAAATCCTCTGAGTAAAATCTGCCCTTAATTGCTGCATTCTTAAATACAGGGTTTACCTCAATGAGCTCGCTGTTATCCATTACATTTCTTATATATGAAATAGCAAAAATCGGTTCGATTCCACTGGACACTCCTGCAATTAGACTCAATGTACCGGTTGGTGCAATGGTTGTTGTAGTAGCATTTCTCAGCTTTATTCCCTGCTTTGAAAATATACTTTCCTCATAATATGGAAAAACACCCTTTTGCTCTGCCAACTCCTGGGATGCCTTCTGGGCATTTTTGCTTATAAAATCCATGACTTTGTCAGCCAGGTCAATTGCCCGTTGTGAATTATAGGGTATCCCCAGTGCACAAAGCATGTCGGCCCATCCCATTACTCCAAGGCCAATCTTCCTTGTTCCTCTTGTCATTTTATCAATTTCAGGCAGTGGATACTTGTTTACTTCTATAACGTTGTCCAAAAAATGAACAGCTTTCTTAACTGTAATGGCCAGCTTGTCAAAATCCAAGGTGGTTTTCTGGGAATCAAGCATGTTATACAGGTTTATTGAACCTAGATTGCAGGCCTCAAAAGGAAGAAGAGGCTGTTCTCCGCAGGGGTTGGTGCTTTCGATTTCACCCAATACAGGAGTAACATTATCTCTGTTAAGACGATCAAGAAAAATAATACCAGGCTCACCGTTCTTCCATGCCATCTCAACAATCTCATCAAAAACCTTCTTTGCATTCAGTTTGCCTACTGGCTTCTTTGTTTTGGGATCAATTAGATCATACTCCAGATTATGCTCCACAGCCCTCATAAATTCTTCGGTTATTCCAACGCTCAAATTGAAGTTAGTTATCTCTGAGTTATCTTTTTTGCATGAAATAAATTCTAAAATATCGGGATGATCTACTCTTAAAATCCCCATATTTGCTCCACGGCGAGTTCCCCCCTGCTTAACTGCTTCTGTGGCAGCGTTAAAAACCTTCATGAAACTTACAGGACCGCTTGCCACTCCTCCAGTAGAGTTTACAGACGACCCCTTCGGGCGAAGTCTGGAAAAGCTGAAGCCGGTTCCTCCTCCGCTTTTATGTATTAAAGCTGCATTCTTTATAGCCTCAAAAATGCCTTCCATGGTATCTTCCACAGGTAATACAAAGCAGGCACTTAGCTGCCCTAGTGG
>JAEZIV010000230.1 GCA_023436515.1 Bacillota bacterium | reverse complement strand
CATAGGTACAAAGCTTAACATGGCCTCTATCAGGTCAGGAATCAGGTCTGCAGTTAATGCCTTAAGCAAAAGCGGAAACTCAGATGCTGAAGAGGCAATAATGACTACCGACCTGTTAAAGAAGGAGATTGCGGTAGAGATTGAGATTCAAGGTGAAACAGTACGCATCGGAGCTATGGCAAAGGGCTCAGGTATGATACATCCTAATATGGCAACCATGATATCCATAATAACAACCGATGCAAACATCTCAAGGAGCCTTCTGGACAAAGCCTTAAAGCATTGCATTAAGTCCACCTTCAATAGAGTTTCAGTTGACGGAGATACCAGTGTTTGTGACTCAGTATTTGTTCTTGCTAATGGGTTTGCCGACAATGATGCCATTGTAAGAGACGACTATGAATACTCCAAGTTTGTTGATGCTCTCATGTTTGTATGCACATACCTGGCAAAGCTAATTGCAAAGGATGGAGAGGGTGCAACCAAGCTTGTTGAAATTATTGTTGATGGTGCTGAAAATGAAGAGGATGCCTACAAGGTAATAAGCTCCATAGCAAAATCACCCCTCGTTAAGACAGCCATATTCGGTGAGGATGCTAACTGGGGCAGAATAATTACGGCTGCCGGTTATTCAGGAGCCTCCTTTGACCCAAATCTTACCGATATTCAAATAGGAAATGTGCTTGTTTGCAGAAATGGCTCTGCTGTAGATTTTGATGAGGCAGCAGCTAAAAATGCTTTAAAACAGAAGGAAATAACAATTAAGATTAATCTAAAAAAGGGAAAAGTATCCGATAGAATGTGGACCTGTGATTTCTCAAATGATTATGTAAAAATCAACGGAAGCTACAGAAGCTAACCCTACTACTCATTATATTACAAAATGTTACAAAAATAATTGCCGATTTTTTTTTCTACTGATATAATGTATCTAAATAAGTAACTATCTTGTGGGGGGAATAGCTGATGTCAACTCAATTGGTTTTGTTTAAGGTAAATAATGAAGTATTTGCTATCAGTATTAACCATGTTAATATTATTGAAAAGGTTAGCGATATATACAAGGTACCCGATACACCAGTATATATTGAAGGTCTGATAAACCTTAGAGGAAAGGTTCATACTGTTTTCAACCTCAGAAAGAAATTTGGGTACCAGCCAATTGATTTTGATGAAAATACAAGAATAATTATTTTGAACCACACCTCCATGGTAGGCCTGTTGGTTGATGAAGTCTTTGAGATATTCAGCACTGATGATGACAGTATAAAGCCAGCTCCTGAGCTTATATCAGGACTTTCCGGAAAATTCTTCAGCGGTGTTGTGGAGAAAGATGGCAAGATAATACTTATACTTGATCTAGACAAGCTATTTGAAAAGTAATTTAACTTAAAGTCGTACTCCTCCTGATTATTCAGAAGTAGTACGATTTTTTATTACTGTTGAAATATTACACCTATACCCTAAATAGTTCAACGATTTACTCAAGTCACCTGCCAGCTTTTTGGAGTACCTGGAGTTGTCATAGACTTTCAAAAAAAGGGTGGTACTTATTTGTCTATCAAGTACCACGCCGGTTTGGGTTTAACTTACTACTTAATTTTCGCTTTCTCAGCGTCATAGCTTTCAAGAGGAATGTAACCTACTTCCTTTGAAATATCATTGGCAATGTCCATATAGAATTGCATGAAAGCTTTAACCTGTGGCTGGTCTAGCTTAGCCTTATTAACATAAACGAATAGAGGTCTTGAAAGGGGAGCATAGGATTTATCCTTTATGGTGTCAAAGGTTGGTTCAATGGGACCCTTACCTGCATCAATTTTAAGAACCTTCAACTTATCCATATTTTCTTCATAGTATGCAAACCCAAAGTAGCCTAATGCATTCTTATCTCCAGCAATACCCTGCACTAAAACATTATCGTCCTCACTAGGGGTAAAATCTGTTCTTGCCTGTTTTGCCTTTTTATTGATTGCTTCTGTAAAATACTCAAAGGTACCTGAATCGGTTCCCGGTCCGTATAGCTTAATTGGTTCCTCCGGCCATGCTGGATTAACCTGCTTCCACGTCTTCACAGTACTGTCTTTGTCCCAGAGCTTGTTCAGTTCTTCTACTGTTATTGAATCTGCCCAGGTATTATCCTTATTAACAACTACAGATATTCCATCATATGCCACCTCCAGCATGATGTAATCAATGCCGTTGGTCTTAGCCTTATCTGCTTCTTCCTGCTTTATATGTCTCGATGCATTGCATATATCTATTTCGCCTGCGGCAAATTTCTTCATTCCACCGCCTGTGCCGGACATTGACACTGAAACCTCAACATCAGGGTGTTCATACTTAAATTCTTCTGCTACAGCCATTGTTATTGGATAAACAGTACTTGATCCGTCTATTACTATCCTTCCGCCTAATTTCCCGCCTTCTGCAGTATTATCACCTGCTTTTTCACTATTACTGCCGCACGCTGCAACTCCTACAGTTAATGCAAGACTTAAGGTTAATGCTGCCATACTTCTTAACAATACAGATTTTTTCATTTTAAACCTCCAATTCATTATTTTTGTATTTTAAGTAAACAGATTTATTTCGATTTATTAGCACTGCATCTATTCACCACATCTTTATTATATTTACGCAATATAAAGATAGTATTTTGTTTAGGTTAAGTATTGTTAATAACATATTAAAAATGCTTAACAATTTGCCGGTCCTTAACGCTTACTGTCCATTAATAACCTTCCCCAGGTTCTGGTCATTAGGCAAAAAACCTTAACCATGCTTGCACGGTTAAGGTTTTTTGCAATACCTTCTTATTCAACAGGTTTTTGATACTTATTTCTCAATACAATAGTAATAGCGTTAATTGATAGTAATATAGCAAGAAGTACTATGATTCCAGCTGCAGCCAGGTCCTTGAACTCCTCCTTTGGCAGACCCATCCAATAGTATATCTGCAAGGGTAAGGCCGTGAATACTGAAAAGATGCTTTCGGGCAGTTTTGAGACATAGGTTGCCGCACCCACCATTAATAGAGGTGCGCTTTCTCCTAGTGCTCTGGATACTGATAGGATTACACCGGTAAAAATACCAGGTAAGGCCGATGGAATAACTATTTTTCTGATAGTTTGCCATTTTGTTGCACCAAGTGCATAGGAGCCGTGTCTAAGATATTGTGGAACAGCCTTTATTGCCTCCTGTGATGACACAATTACAATTGGAAGTACCACAAGGGACATTGTAAGTGCACCGGACAGTATGCTTTTACCAAGACCCAGAGTTCTTACAAATACCGCCAGACCCAGTAAGCCATATACAATTGACGGAGTTCCTGATAAATTGGAGATGTTTATCTTTATAAATTTGGTTATTCGGTTGTTCTTGGCATATTCTTCAAGGTATACTGCAGTACCAAGCCCTATTGGAACTGCAAACAGTATAGTGAGCAGAATTATATTTACGCTGCCAACAAT
>JAEZIV010000224.1 GCA_023436515.1 Bacillota bacterium | reverse complement strand
GCTTATAGCAAAAGGTAAGCTACCAAGTGCAATTTTTTCATCAAATGATGATATGGCTATAACAGCTATGGATCTGTTTAAAGAAAAAAATATCAGAGTACCAGAGGACATATCAATTATTGGATTTGATAACATACCCCTTTCATCATTGATAAGGCCCGCCTTATCTACTGTATCCACACCGGTCTATGATATGGTTGATAAAACTGTTGCCGAGCTTATTTCACATATAAAAAGGAATGAAAGAGGTTTCACCAGCAGCAGATATGATACAAAAATAATTATAAGAGAAACCTGTCAAAGGAAGCAAGGTACTGAAATAATACCTTAATGAAATATAATATTAAATTACTGAGAGGAGCCGATATATGAAATACGGTTTTTTTGATGATCAGAACAGAGAATACGTAATAACTACTCCAAAAACACCATATCCATGGATAAACTATTTGGGAACTCAAGACTTTTTTTCTTTAATTTCCAACACAGCCGGTGGTTATTGTTTTTATAAGGACGCGCGTTTACGAAGAATAACCAGATATAGGTACAATAATGTTCCTATTGATATGGGAGGAAGGTACTTCTATATAAACGATAATGGATCATTGTGGTCTCCTGGCTGGTCTCCTGTGAAAGCAGACCTTGACAGCTATGAATGCAGACATGGTATGGGCTATACAAGAATAACCGGAGGTAAAGACGGCATAAGCACTGAGGTTCTCTTCTTTGTTCCACTAAACTTTAATGGTGAAATACATAGAGTCAGAGTGAAGAATACCACAAATGCTAATAAGCATGTAAAATTATTTTCCTGCATTGAGTTCTGTCTCTGGAACGCATATGACGATATGACAAACTATCAGAGGAATTTGAATATTGGTGAGGTGGAAATTGAGAATTCGGCCATTTACCATAAAACCGAATATAAGGAAAGAAGAAATCATTATTCCTTCTATTATGTAAACGCTGATCTGACTGGTTTTGACACTGACAGAGACTCCTTTGTAGGACTCTATAATGGTTTTGAGAATCCTGATGTTCCCCTTAGCGGAGCACCAAAAAACACAGTTGCCGACGGTTGGGGACCTATGGCTTCACACTGTATCACCGTTGAATTAGAACCAGGTGAAGAAAAGGAATATGATTTTGTACTTGGTTATGTTGAAAATGACGAAGATGACAAGTGGGAGAGCAAGGGGGTAATAAATAAGAAAAAGGCTCATGCAATGATCGCTGAGAAGGGTAATCCCGCAGGAGTTCAAGCAGCCTTTGACGAGCTTAATGATTATTGGAGTCAGCTGTTTACACAGTATAAACTGGAACATAAGGATGAAAAGCTGACCAGAATGGTTAACATTTGGAACCAATACCAGTGTATGGTTACCTTTAATATGTCTAGAAGCGCATCTTATTTTGAAACCGGTATTGGTAGAGGCATGGGCTTCAGAGACTCCAACCAGGATATACTCGGATTTGTACATCAAATACCTGACAGAGCAAGAGAAAGAATACTGGACATTGCAGCAACACAATTGGAGACCGGTGGGGCGTACCATCAATATCAACCATTAACAAAAAAAGGTAACAATGAGATAGGAGGTAACTTTAATGATGACCCTCTTTGGCTTATCGCATCTGTTGCCGCATATATCAAGGAAACTGGGGATATGGACATACTGAAGGTAATGGTTCCCTACGATAATGATGATGCAAAGGCTGATACTCTGTTTGATCACCTTAAGCGCTCCTTCTATCACGTAGTTAATAATTTGGGACCTCATGGACTGCCTCTTATTGGGAGAGCTGACTGGAATGATTGTTTGAACCTGAACTGTTTCTCAAGTGTTCCGGGCGAATCCTTCCAGACTACTACAAGCAAGGACGGAAGAGTAGCTGAATCTATTTTTATAGCCGGATTGTTTGTATTCTATGGCCCACAATATATTGAGCTTTGCAAGCTAAATGGTCTTGAGGCTGAGGCAAGAATAGCAAATGAGCATGTTGAGAAAATGAAGGAAACTGTGCTTGAGCATGGCTGGGACGGAGAATGGTTCATTCGTGCTTATAATGATTTTGGACAAAAAATCGGAAGCAAGGAGTGCGAGGAAGGAAAGATATTCATTGAATCACAGGGCATATGTACTATGGCGGGGATCGGTCTTGAGACCGGACATGTAGAAAAAGCACTGGATTCAGCTAAAAAGTATCTTGACACCGATCACGGAATGGTTCTTCAAAATCCGGCATTTACTAAATACTATATTGAAATGGGTGAAATATCCACATATCCCGCTGGTTATAAGGAAAATGCAGGTATATTCTGTCATAACAATCCTTGGGTGGCTTGCGGTGAAACCTTACTTGGCAGAGGTGACAGAGCCTTTGAAATATACTCAAAGATTGCTCCGGCCTATACCGAACACATAAGTGAAATTCATAAAATGGAGCCCTATGTATACTCCCAGATGATAGCAGGTAAGGATGCAAAGAGACATGGTGAAGCTAAAAACTCCTGGCTAACAGGAACGGCTGCCTGGAACTTTGTTGCTATTTCACAGTTCATATTGGGTATCAAGCCTGATTATAACGGGCTTAGGGTTGATCCATGTATTCCAAATGAATGGGAGGGCTACAAGGTAACAAGAAAGTTCAGAAATGCTACCTATGAAATTACAATCAGCAACCCCGAGCATGTTTCAAAGGGTATAAAGCAGTTGATTGTTGACGGTGAAGCATATTCAGGAAACCTCATTCCAATTTTCAATGATGGAAAGACTCATGAAGTTAAGGCCCTCATGGGGTAATTCACATTTCCTTAGTTAAATAGCAATTATTTAAAAGAGAAGCTCCTTTACCGGAGGACACTTTTTCAGTGCCCTCCCTTACCGGGTCTTCTCTTTTTTTGGTGAGCGTACATGGCTATTTTAATTGGTGGGGTTCCATGCTTAGAGGTTCACGAAGGGGGCAATAGTGACCTGAACAGATAGTCTTCGAGCAAAGAAAGAGAAATCAAACCGGAGCTGAACAGCTTTTGGGAGCAGCTTTCTTGTCTAGTCACATAATCCTAAAGAGTTTATATGGGCAATTGTATAATGAACTCTGTACCCTGACCGGGACTGCTTACTACTCTTATGTCTCCACTGTACAGATTTACTATGTGCTTTACTATTGATAAGCCCAAGCCGGTGCCTCCCATATTTCTGGAGCGACCCTTGTCAACTCTGTAAAACCTTTCAAATATCCTCGAATGATGCTCCTCATCTATGCCAATCCCGGTATCCATTACAGAGATTAGTATTTTACCGTTCATCTTACTGGCGCTTATATAAACGACTCCATTATCAACATTATATTTAATAGCATTATCTACTAAATTAATTAACATTTGCTTTATTCTGTTCTTGTTAACTCGTAATCTAATATCCTGTTTAGCTTGAATCTCAATCCTTACTCCTTTTTTTTGAGCAGCTGATTCCATTATAAGAGCAACCTCGGAAATTATTGCAAGAAGCTCGTATTCCTCGAGATTTTCCTCCTTACGCATTGCCTCAATCTCGGATAATTGCAGAATATCATTTATAAGAGTATAAAGACGGTCAGCCTCTATATCGATAATATCCATAAACTTTGACGCAACAGCAGTATCTTCAATAGCTCCGTTCTTGAGAGTTTCAACAAAGCCCTTAATAGAGGTAAGAGGTGTCTTAAGCTCATGGGTTACATTTGAAACAAATTCGGTTCTGATTTGCTCAAGCTTTTTTACCGAGGTTACATCATGAAGTGTAATAACACCGCCTAAATTTATGTTTTTAGCTGTGTCAATATTTCTTATGGGGTTTGTGTATATCTTATAAATTTTATCAGTGTTGTTTACAGGTGAAAACATAACTATTTCATCTGTAATTGCGCAGTTGTTTTTAACAGTCTCAATAAGCAATGAGTTTACCTTTGAATTTCGATTTATTTGAAGGAGGTTTTTTCCAATAATTCCTGGGCCATGCTTTACTCCGAAAATATCGCAGGCAATAGTATTTATTATCAGAATTTTAAAGTCAACATCAATGGCTATTATTCCATCTCTCATACTGTTTATTACAGTGTCAACCCTCAGGTTCTTATCCATTACAGCTGTGAGGGTATCGTCAAGCTTATCGGCCATTTCGTTGAAAGCATGAGCTAGCTGACCTATTTCATCATCTGAAGTTATCCTTACTCTTGTTTTATAATTACCTCCGGGTATCTCCTTTAGCGTACTAATCAATTGACGAATAGGGTCGGTAATAACCTTTGAAAGCTTAAAGGAAATAAAAATGGTAAGCAGCAAACCAGCTAGTATGCCTATTATGGTATAAAATGTAAAGGCTTTGTTGATGTTATTGAGCTGGTATAAAGGAATAGAGACCCTTACAACAATATTATGCTCCTTGATTGCTATTGCAGAGTAAAGATATGTAACATTAAGGGTTTGGCTAAAGCGTTCGTCCTTACCCATCTTACCCTCCATAGCTTCTTTTACTTCCTTTCTGTTCAAATGGTTTTGCATATCAATTCGGGTAGAATCAGACTCTCCAAGAACATTTCCGTTATAATCTATTATTGTGATTCTGGTAAAGAAAGTAAGGTTCTCTATAGCTGAAGGCTTTTGGTTAAGCAGTTTGGCGTAATCCTTTGCAATCTTATCATAATCAATATAATTATTCTTATCTGCCAGTTCCTTTATTTGATTAGCCAAAAGAACAGCAGTGTTTTCAATGCTGTTCTGAACTTCATATTTATAAAAATATCTGGCAAGAGCGGATGTAAAGATACCCGTTATGGTAATAGCTATAATGACCAGAAATATAGTATATTTGACAATTCTGGATTTCAAAAAAAAACCTCCCTGTCTTCCATATCAACAGGTTAAATTAAACAATATGGATAAATGAGCTAACTGTCATAAAATTTACTGGCTTCATTTTGAATTGACTACAGATGCTTTGTCGGTGAACCTATAGCCAATTCCACGTATGGTTTCTATATACGTTGGACTATCATCATTATCTTCAATTTTTTGCCTGAGATAACGGATGTGTACATCCACGGTACGAGTTTCGCCATAATAGTCAAAACCCCATATCTTATCAAGTAAATGCTCTCTTGACAGAACCTTTCCTTTATTCTGAACCAGCATTTTAAGGAGTTCAAACTCCTTAAGAGGCATTTCAAGGAGGGTGTTTCCCTTATAAACCTCTCGTCTTGTGCAGTCTATAGTGATATCACCATGAGTGATAACGTCAACCTTAGGTTCAGCGACAGTGTTAATCCTTCTGAACAGTGCCTTGATCCTTGCAAGCAATTCCCTTACGCTGAAGGGCTTTGTAATATAATCGTCGGCACCAAGCTCAAGTCCAAGTACCTTGTCAAATTCTTCGCTTTTCGCTGTTAACATGATTATGGGGATATTTTTTGAAGCTACATTTTGCCGTAGTTGTCTGCAAACCTCAAGTCCATCCATTCCCGGTAGCATTATATCAAGAATATAAAGAGACGGGAGATTATCCATGGAATAAGACAGCAGATCCTCACCATTATCAAAAACAGTAACCTTAAAGCCGTTGGCCTCAAGATTGTATTTTATCAGCTGTTGAATGTGCGTTTCATCTTCAACAACAAAAATTGATTGCTTTGACATGTATTCACCTCTTATTCATTTTTTCTCGCCAAGTGGTCATGTGTACCTGTCACGTTAAATACAACCCACTCAGCAATATTGGTTGCATGATCGCCGATACGTTCAAGATACTTGACGATAAACATAAAATCAGTAGCCTGTTCAACTGTTTCGGGATTATTTTTCATAATGTTTATTAATTCAAGAACGATTTTGGAAAAGAGATCATCAACCTCGTCATCAGAGTCACAGACATCCATAGCGATATTTATATCCTGCTTAATGTATGAATCAATTGATCTTATTACCATTTTCTTTGCAAGCTCAGCCATGTTGGGAATGTCTACAAGAGGCTTGACATATTTCATATTAGCCATTCTGATTGTTAGTTCGGCAATATCGGCAGCATGGTCGGCTATTCGCTCTAAATCAGTAATAATTTTGAGTGCGGGACTAATCGCTCGTAAATCCTTTGCAAGGGGCTGTTGTCTGGCAATCAGATTAATACATATCTTTTCAATTCTACTTTCCAGCTCGTCAACTTCATCATCGCTTTGGTAAACCTTTTTTGCAAGTTCAATATCCTGCTTCTTTAAGGCTAAAATAGAATTCTCAATTGATTCCTCAACGAGACCGGACATTTGTACCATTAATTCATGTAAATGCTCAAGCTCCTTATCAAATGAATGCCTTACCATATTTATCTCCTATCTACGCCCATAGCGCGTACACAACTAGTTATAAAAAAGATACATAGTGGCTTTTTGCTGCGTGAAAAGCGCGATGACCAACCAAATGTATTTATCAAGCTAATCGCCTATCTGCCTGCAGCTTGTAATAAGCGATACGATTTGAAATAATACCTAATATAGCATGGTTTAAATAATTAACCAAATCTGCCGGTAATATAGTCCTCTGTTCTTTTTTCCTTCGGATTGCTGAATAACTGATTTGTATTTCCGAACTCAACAATTTCACCGTGGAGGAAAAAAGCAGTTAAGTCCGATATTCTGGCAGCCTGTTGCATATTATGGGTAACTATTATTATAGTATAGTTTTTCTTTAGCTCCTCAATTAAATCCTCAATTTTTAAAGTAGATATTGGATCAAGAGCAGAGGTTGGCTCATCCATCAATACAATTTCCGGTTCAACAGCCAGAACTCTCGCTATACATAATCTCTGCTGCTGACCACCGGATAAACCCAATGCATTTTGCTTAAGCCTATCTTTTACCTCATCCCAGAGTGCACTGTTTCTTAAACTCTTTTCAACAATATCATCAAGCTTTGATTTAGATTTTATGCCGTGGATTCGAGGACCATAAGCTATATTGTCATATATGGACATCGGGAATGGGTTTGGTTTCTGGAATACCATACCAATATTTTTTCTCAACTCAACTATATCATACTCTTTATAAACATTCAAACC
>JAEZIV010000142.1 GCA_023436515.1 Bacillota bacterium | reverse complement strand
GCGTGCATGGGCTGACCCATTTCAAGCATGAGGTAGTTTGTCAGGTCAACCAGAGGAGAAATAGGTCTCATTCCGCAATGGAACAATCTCACCTTCATGTTAATCGGTGTTTTGAGCTGCTTAACTCCATCAAGCTTAAGTCCTGAATATCTAAAGCATTTCTCGGGATCCTCCACTGTTATGTCCAGCTTAGGTTTATCCTGAGCAGCCGACATATCTTCAAGCTTCATGGGCTTTAGTTCTCTTCCGTATATTGCGGCGATTTCACGGGCAATTCCATAATGTCCCCATAAATCGGGTCTGTTTGTAAGAGATTTATTATCAATTTCTATAATAACATCCTCTATATCAATAATTGATTTTATATCAGTACCGGGAGCATAATCACCGTCAAGTATTAAGAGTCCACCGTGGTCATCGCTTATTCCCAACTCCTTGGCTGAACATAACATTCCGAAGCTTTCAACTCCGACCAGCTTCACCTTGCCAAGCTTAGGCATATTCTTTACTGAGCCGCCAATCTTTGCCAATGGCACAAGAATACCTTCAGTAACATTAGGTGCACCGCAAACAACCTGCAGTATCCCGTCTCCGGAATCAACCTGAGTAATCTTCAGCTTTTTTGATTCAGGATGAGGAGTTACGCTTAAAACCTTTGCAACAACAACATTTTGAATATCCTGTCCGACAAATTCCACCTCTTCAACTTCTGCTGTAGACATGGTAAATCTGTACCAAAGCTCTTTTATATCAATTCCGTCTAAATCAACGAAATCCTTTAACCAGTTTAATGATATTTTCAACTTGTATCCCTCCTACCTTACCGAAAATTGTTCCATAGTTCTCAAGTCACCTGAATTGAGGACTCGGATATCACTTATTCCGTACTTCATCATCGCGAGCCTTGTTAAGCCCAAACCAAAGGCAAAGCCGGTGTATACCTCAGGGTCAATCCCGCCGTAGCGCAGTACATTCGGGTGAACCATACCGCAGGGCAGAAGTTCAATCCAGCCTGAGTGCTTACAAGTGGAGCAGCCCTTCCCTCCGCATATCATACAATTGAGGTCCAACTCAAAGCCCGGTTCCACAAACGGGAAAAAACCCGGCCTTAATCTGATTTTTACATCTCTGTTGAATACCTCAGAAAGTAATAGCTTCATTACATAGATTAGGTTTGCGATAGACACATTCTTATCAATCATCATTCCTTCAAGCTGGAAGAAGGTATTTTCATGGGATGCATCGGTGCTTTCATTTCTGAAGCATCTGCCAGGAGCTATTACCTTGAGGGGAGCCCCATATTTCTGCATAGCTCTGACCTGACAGGGAGAGGTATGACACCTTAGGAGCGAACCGTTTTCCAGCCAGTAGGTGTCGGTCATATCTCTCGCAGGATGATGCTTGGGTATATTTAATGCCTCAAAGTTGTAAAATTCCTCTTCAACCTCCGGACCATCAACTATATTAAAGCCCATTCCGGTAAATATTTTTTCAATCTCTTTTTGAACAATAGTAATTGGATGCAGTGAACCCAACTTAAACTGGGTTCCCGGCAAGGAGATGTCAAATCCTGAACCGCTGCTCAGAGACTTATTAACATCCTTTGCACTAAGCTCCTTGAATTTCTCCTCCAAAAATTGGGTTAACTCATTCTTTAGTTCGTTGGCCTCCTGACCAAATTGCTTTCTTTCTTCGATTGCCATATTTTTGAGATCCTTGAGCATTTCTGTCAATTCTCCCTTTTTGCCCAGAAGCTTTACTCTGAGGTCTTCAACTTCATTACTGTTTGCAGCTGCTTTAATCTTTGCAATAGCAGAGTCTCTTAAAACACTGATTTTTTCAATCACGTTAATGTCTCCTTTCATAAAAATCATTCAGATATATTAAAACCTTTTATTCCATAATAAAAGCCCTCTTCCCCAAGTCAACACGTTGACTTATAAGGGACGAAGGCATTGTTCGCGGTACCACCCAATTTTTTCGAGAGAAAGATACATAATTATTATATGCATCAACTGCTCAAACTCATGAAAATATAACGGTTTAAACCGGCAGCTCCTACACAGACTAATATACCTCTTATTTATAAAACTTTTAGGTAAATCAATCCTATTTGGTTCAGAACCACAGCTCCGGAGGGAACTTGGGCCAGCTGTTTGTTAAAGGCACTTGCAGCCAAGTCAATGTATTCACGGCTCATGACCGACATATGACTATTCGATGCCTTCTCTCTGTAACAGCATTCACTCGCTTACTTTTCTCCATCAGCGCTTTTGCAATATATAGCTTTATCAACCTGCTCAAAATAGTTCTAATTGCTTGAGACAAATCATTTCTGCCTATACTTTGATATATTATAACAATATGACCCAGATTATTCAAGGGTGAGTTTTCAGCGAGTTTTATACCCTGCTTGACGGTATATAGGGCAGAGGATACAATGGTTATAGGTGAAAGAAATTATTTGTTTATTCTATTAATAATCGCTAAATGGTGAGGATAGGAGCTTAAATGGATAACAACAGCTTTTTGGAGCTTAAAAACAAGGTAGCTGCGCTGCCCTTAATGCAGGATCGGTTGAAAAGTTTAAACAACAGAGTATACCAGGCTGAGGATGATGTAAAAAGCCTGTTGAAGAAATATCAGGAAGAAGCTCTTGATGTAGATGCAATGCAAAAGGATTCCCTATCAAACACTTTACTTAAGCTTATTAAAAGATACGAGGGGAAGGTTAATAAGGAAACTCAGGAAATGCTGTCGGCAAAGCTTGAGTATGATAAGGCTGCTGACAGAGTAAAGCAATTAACCAAAGAAAGAGCTGAGTTAGCTGGTAAAATCGGTGAATTAACAGCTGACAAAAAAGTTTTCGACGACGAGTACAAGTACAGAGTTGATGTAATACGATCTCAAGTGTCCACAGAAGTATTTTCTAAGTACTCACAGCTCGAGGAGCAACAAGCCGCCTCGACAAAGCAGCTGGTAGAAACCGACGAGGCATTGTTCGCGGCAAAACGTGTTATAGCCTCGGCTGAAATTGCCGTTAAGCACCTTGAAAAAGCTGATGGCTGGGCTACCTATGATATATGGGGCGGAGGCAGCATTATTACTCATATGGCAAAATACGAATATATAGATGATGCTAAATCCCAGCTCAATGGGCTTAGCTCATTAATCAAGGACTTCGAGACTGAGCTGAGAGACGTTAATATGTATGAGGTTTCTGGCTTTACAGGTATTGACTCAACTACCAGAGCCGTAGATTTCTGGTTTGATAATATTTTTACAGATTTAAAAGTAAGAGATAAAATTCGTGATGACATACATAATGTTCGAAGCTTTATAAAACAGATTGAAAACATATGCAACAAGCTGGAGATTAATAAGAAAAACATCAGAATAAGCATCGCAGACGCTGAGAATAAGAAGAACGAGCTTGTGATGGCTTTTGAGAGCACAAAAGGTTAACAAACAATGGAAATTCGAATCATTCTGGTAATATTAATAAACTTTATAGTCACTCTTGTCGGGTCTTTGGCTTATTCTGTCAGACTTGTGGGAGTTCGGACAGGCAAAATCGCAGTATCCTCCGCCCTCTTCAATGCTATATCACTGTTTTCCCGGGCAGCTGGAGTTTTTCAGCTGCCATTACTTACAAAGTACTCTATGGCCCATCAGGAGGATCAAAGGCTCGTTTTAATTTTTTACCTGCTTATATTTGATGTTGTGGTTGCCAGTATAGCAGGGGCTGCCCTGTTACCAACCTTTCAGCGATTATTCACAAAAGGCGTTGAAGCCTTTTCAATAAACAAATCAGTTTTTAGGCTTATACTCCACAGCTTTTCAAAATCAGGGGTAGCCTATTTTAAGAACTCCGTCGCAGTACCCACTATGACAAACTTTAAGGGAGTCAGTATAAAAAGGCTCCCAAAAAAAATTCTTGTCTATAATGTAATAGTAACTGCCTTATTAACAGCAGGAATTTTCTCACCGGTATACGCCGGAAGTCTTGAGCCTGAATTAAGTGGAACCTGTATAACACTGGCTTCTGTTATTACCGGTTTAGCTGCCATCCTCTCAGCATTATTTGTTGATCCTTATTTATCAGTATTAACCGATGATGTAATAGCTGGTAAATATAGTGAGACCGATTACCGTGGTTGTGTAATTGGAATGGTAGCAAGCAAAATAGCCGGCTCGGCTTTAACCTTCTTAATATTCGTACCTGCCGCACAGCTTATCGTAATAATTGCTAAGATAATTTAAGGTCTTTGACTGCTGCCCCTTTGCCTGACAAGCTCATATATCATTATACCAGCAGCAATTGAAGCATTTAGGGATTCAGCCTTTCCCGGCATTGGTATTTTTATCAGCCTGTCAGCTGCCGCAGCAGTATCCTGGCTAATACCGTTTGCTTCATTGCCGACAATAATTGCACTCTTGCAGCTGAGGTCTTCATCATAATAATTATTTTCGCCCTCCAGATGAGAGGCAATTACCTTGTAGTCATTAGCCTTCAGTATTTGAATGGCATCAACAATATCAAGATCTTCAAATATAGGCAGGTGAAACACCGATCCCATGGTTGATCTAAGAACCTTTGGTGAGTATAAGTCAACGCAGCCCTTTGTCATCATAACTGCCGATACACCGGCCGCATCTGCAGTCCTGATAATGGTACCTACATTTCCAGGATCCTGAAGGCTATCCAGAACCACTATAGAAGTTCCAGCCTTTAGAGCCATTTGAAAATCAGTGTGCCTCTTTTCAAGTACAGCCATAACACCCTGGGGTGTCTGTGTATCAGATATTTCTCTGAAAAGCTTGTCGGGAACCATATATATATCACTGCATACTTCCGAAATTCTGGAGATCAACCGAGTGCCTCCGTTTAAAGTCTCCAGCCTGTCCGACATAATAATCTTATTAATGGCTTGCTCATTATCTATTGCATCATTTACGAAACGAATTCCTTCAACAAAATAAACACCTTGGATATCCCTGTGCTTTTTCTGATGAAGAGCTTTTATTTCTTTTATTGTGCTGTTTTGGCTGCTCTGAATGTAAATCACTAAAAACTCCTTCTAATAAACGTAAAGAAAATCTCTCCATAAATAGATATCCTTACTGTTATTTCACTTTTGATGTTATTTGTCTTATGTTTATTTTATTCTACTATAAAACTCTTTTAAATCCGCTTTAACATCCTCCGGCAAATTG
Organism: Bacillota bacterium; assembly: GCA_023436515.1. Classification (GTDB taxonomy): domain Bacteria; phylum Bacillota; class Clostridia; order Acetivibrionales; family DSM-1351; genus Ruminiclostridium. Next base: position 7,581 of record JAEZIV010000142.1, on the reverse strand, counting down.
TGCCAGCGTATTCCCTGAATTGCACCTTCCAAGCCCATCAGCCTGTTTAAGCAGGCAGAGTCGTCTATGCTTCTTATTCTAAGCCACGCCTGCTTACTCCCTATCTCAGATAATTGATCAAAGGTAAATATGCCAACCTCATTTAGCTGTCTCTCTATTTCCTTCCCGATATTAGGTATTTTTGTTAACTCACCCATAGCCCGTCGCTCCTCTACCTATATTTCTGTCTTTTTCATCAGGTTGAGCACCTGTGCGTAACCTTACCTGCTTCGAAGAAATTTTATTATGCCTTCGCAAGTATTGTCTTCTACCTCCAAATAGTTTTCCCTCTCGTTTATATTTCCTAGATAATGAGCATCAGATGAATATATTCTCTTTATGTCATCTGATAACCCGATCTTATTTAAAAAATCTCCGGCCTGACTTTTTTTACTGATCTCCACACAGCTTATTAATATATCTTCCGGCATTACTCCAAAGCTAGCCAGTAAAGAATTTGATTCTCTATCAATATGAGCCGGTAAAACTACTCCAGCAAGCTTATTGTGAACTGTATCAAAAATATCATTTATGGTAATATTGGTTGCTACCAAGAGCATTCTATCTTCTATATCAATAATCTCATCCTTTTCATTCAGAATCAATTGTGAGCCAAAAATACTTTCGTTGTTTTGCATAGGGGGCAATCTGGAATAAACCCAGTTCTGAAGTTCTAAAGCCCGTTCCACATCGGGCAGCAGGCAGACAACATGTATTTCCTCCGCTGTTTCCACTTCCATGCCCGGAATTACCAGTAGGGGAGTGTCAACTGCACACCGGATACAAGCGTCAACGTTTCTGCAGGAGTTGTGATCGGTTATGGCAATAACCTCTAAGCCCTTTAATATACTCATATTCACTATGTTGTTTGGAGTCATATCCTTATCCCCACAGGGAGATAAGGCTGTATGTATATGAAGGTCATATGCCACTTTCATGTTATCACCTCCCAAAATACAGTAGTAAAGATGCAATCCGGCTATTTATTACTTTAATGGTGCTCATTAAAGAACCAATAGCTCTTCTTCCTTCAAAGAAGCCCTGACTCAATAATTCTTTTACTGATTTTAAAAGAACTCAAGCTGGAACCTATCATTACAATATTATTCTCATTAGCTTTTTTCAGTGTCAACTCCTCAACCCTTATTTCTTCAGGAATAATAACACATGACACCTCTGTTAATAAAGCTACTGCAGGCACATTCACATTTGTCAGAACAGTTATCCAGGCATCTCCCTTCTGTGCGTGAGACATAACCCAGCTTAGGAGGTCACCAATATATACATTTTCAACTTTTGTATCAGTGTTTGAAGTATCAGTCAATAGTCTTCCAGATATAACCTCGATTAACTCTCCAATATTCATCTTTGTTCTCCAAATAATTTTTTAATTCTGCTTGCAAAATCAGTCATCTCCATTTGAATCATTATCCATAACAGGCGGCATCTTTCCGCCTAAATCCACCATTTCTTCTGCAAGACTTCGTATTTTTTCTCTCAGCTTAAAAATACAGTCTGTTTCATTTGCTATTTCTCTTACAATATCCTCGGCAAGAGCTCTGCAGTTTGGAGCTCCACAAGCACCACAATCCAGACCGGGAAGTCCGTCAAATATCATTTCAAGCTTCTCCAGCTTTTCCATAGCCTTCAGTATATCCTGATCCAGCTTCATAACGGGTTTGAACTCAACGTTTGACGTCCAAACCAAGCCATCCATGCTCTCAGGCTCCATTACCTCTGTTATGCTGGGAGGAGCCTCCAAAATATGCTTCTTTAGGTTATTCTTGGCAACATAAACGTTAGTTATAGTAAGGGGACCTCCCAAACAGCCTCCGGTACACGCCAGAACTTCAACAAAATCTACATCAGACAATCTGTCACCCTCGATTTCATCCAGAATTCTAATAACATTATGTATGCCATCAACGGCCAAAACCTTTTCAGTCCCCAGTGCACTGCTTTCTCCTCCTGAATTAGCCCAGTCTATTCCCTCATAGCCTGCTTCGGAATATTTGACCAGATCATTAGGATTATTTAGGGCATTAAGAACCCTTAAGTAAATATCCTTGATTGCAATAACCCCATCAACATAAGACTTTTGTTTTTCATAGGGTGATTTAACGCTGGTAATCTTAGCGGGACAGGGGGAAATAAAAAACACTCCAATGTCCTCCAAAGGGGTATTGAGCTTTTTATTCAGCTGTGACTTAACAATTTTTGCAGCCACCTCCATGGGTGATTCAAGCTTAACTATATTATCAATAAGGCTTGGAAATCTCACCTGAATAAGTCTTACAACCGCTGGGCAGGCCGAGGAAATCAGGGGTCTTTTTATCTGAGGATTTTCGAGCAGCTCTCTTGTTGCTTGACTCACAATCTCGGCTGCACGAGCTACCTCAAACACATGATCAAAGCCAATGTCCTTTAATGCATTTAGTATATTGTTTCTCGAAAACTTCTTCTCAAATTGTCCGTAAAAGGAGGGAGCAGGAAGAGCTACCTTAAATTTATACTTTTTTAGTATATCCAGGCTGTCACTGATTGCAGTTTTTGCATGATAAGGGCAGACGCGTATACACTCTCCACAGTCAACACACCTCTCCTTAATAATTCTTGCCTTCCCCTTCCTTACTCGGATAGCCTCGGTGGGGCATCTTTTTATGCAATTAGTGCAGCCTCTGCATTTATCTTTATCGAGATTGACAGAATGGAAGTATTCGTTCATCCGGAGAACCCCCAATAACATTATAATAGAAATAGCAACCAATCCAAATTTAAGCTTAAAGCCCGCTTCAAGTGATTCACCATATGAAAAGCTTTGATAGTCTGGTTTTATGAAAAATATACCGTTATAGATATTTTTGTTCCTACACCCACAGAAGTCTGAATTTCAAGCTTATCAGCATTCTTTTTTATGTTTGGGAGTCCCATTCCTGCACCAAAGCCCATCTCCCTGATTTTGTCCGGTGCAGTAGAGTATCCCTCGGTCATAGCCAGCTCCAGATCCGGTATCCCAGGGCCGTTATCAGTTATGCTAATCAGTACCCCGTCCTTACTGATCTCAATGTCAGCCACCCCACCGTCAGCATGAATGACTGCGTTAATTTCAGCCTCATACATTGCGATAGCAGCTCTCTTGATTTTATCCGTAGGTGCTCCTATCTGAGCCAGCATTTTCTTAACATTGCTTGAAGCTTCTCCAGCTGCATTGAAATCATTGGCGGGGATATCATACCTGAGCTTAATTGTCCTCATTACCTACCTCCCGCCAGTACCGCTGCCTTTAAAGCCTGCCTCATAAAGCTTTCCACATGCAATAAACATAGTAAGCTCGGTGGACATAAGTACAATGTTTTTCTCTTTGGCCAGTTCAATCATTGCTTCAAGGGGCTGTTTGCCTCTGACAAATACAATCGCCTTGATGTCCATCATTTCAGCGGTTCTGATGGCTTGTAGATTAACAAGACCTGTCAATAAAACGACATTTTCGGTAACGTAAGCCATTACATCACTCATTAGGTCAGAACCACAGGCTGCCGTTACTTCGTAGTCCAGATGCTCAAATCCTGTGATTACCTGTGCGTTCAATATCTTTGAGATTTCAAGCAGTTTCATAGGCTTCACCTCATAATATGTATGAAAGAATTATTATTGCGCCCATAATGGGCGCACTGTAATCAAGACTGACAGTCGCCATATCTTGTATAGCTTAGATATATTAACTGGTTACACTTCCCTAGAAAAAGCAGCTTCCTCCTACAAATTCCTTTACAATGGAGTTGTTGGGAACCTCTTTATCATCTATAGGCAGGAAATAACTCAGGAATTCAATCAATCTTTTTACCTCTGAATACCTCTCATTTTCAGAACCTATCTGCATTAACAGCGGTTCTGCATAGGTCTTAAGCAGACAAAGCTCATAGACCAGGGATGAATTAAACATTATGTCGGCATTTTCCTGATAGGGGAAAATATTCTTCTCTTCACCTCTTCTTACTGAGGGCCACCTATTGATAGTATTAATAGCGGAACAACCTCTAAACTGGTTGTCTCTTACTATTCTCCTGATAATTCTTGTATCGGTGGATGGTATTCTATTATGGTCATCAATATTCATCGAGGTTAGGGCGCTAACATATACCTTGTACTTGTCTTCCGGTGATATAGAAGCTGTAAGCTTATCATTCAAGCCATGGATACCCTCGATTACAAGAATGGTCTTTTTATTCATAACCATCCTTTGTCCAAAGGACTCTCTTGAGCCGGTCTCAAAGTTATATATAGGAATCTCAACCTCGTGTCCCTCTAACAGTGCGGTAAGATGCTTATTAAACAAATCTACATCAATGGCCTCAAGTGCTTCATAATCGTACTCACCGTATTCATCCAGAGGTGTTCGCTCCCTGTTCACAAAATAATTGTCCAGGGAAATTGTTTTTGGAACATAGCCATTTACTCTGAGTTGTATACCAAGCCTGTTGGCAAAGGTTGTTTTTCCTGAGGAGGATGGACCGGATATAAGCACAATTCGTTTTTCCTCTTCATGGTTTGTGATTTTGTCAGCTATTTCAGCTATTTTCTTTTCGTGAAGAGCTTCACTTACTCTAATCAAATCGCCTACTTCGCCCGCTTTTACTATATCATTCAGTGAACCTACATTCTCAACTCCCAGAATACGAACCCACTTTTTATATTCTATAAATACCTTAAATAGCTTTTTCTGCTCTTCAAAATTAGGCAGTTCCTCAGGCTTACCCTTTGTAGGGAACTGAATAACAACTCCCGGCTGATGAAATCTCAGACTGAAACACTTGATATAGCTGGTATCAGGAACCATATAGCCATAGAAATAATCTTCATAGCCTCCGCAGTTATAAACTGTGACGTAAGGCTTTTTTCTATGCTCAAGAACCTCATATTTATCAAGTCTACCGGTTTTTTTATACAGCTCTCTGGCCTCTTGGGTGGTTATTACTCTTTTTTCAAACAGCAGAGCAGCAGCCACAATCTCCTTCATCCTTTTTTCAACAGCTTCAACATCAACTTCTGATAGTTCCTCATCACCCTTGATTTCGCAGTAGACACCATTGCTCATTGGATGGCTTATAACTGCATTTCTCTCAGGAAATAATTCATTTACTGCCTTAATAAAAATGAAGTAGAGACTACGTCGGTAGATCCTCATGCCATCCTCATCAGTTAAGTCAATGAATGTGATGTTAGAATCCTCCACCAGTTCATGGCTGAGGTCCTTTATATCATTATTAACCCTCGCTGCAACAATAGAAGAACTGTATTCCTCTCTAAACTGTTTAACAATCTCACTTAACTTAGTCTTTTTTTCTACCTCAAAAATTTTATCTTTAAAAGTAATATTTATGTTATCGCCCATTTATGTTACCTCCAATCATTACCACAATTTCACTGTTGGCATACATATATATATACACTTCTATCAATTAAATATATGCAGCTTCCACTATTACCCTATTAATATTCTATAAGTATACAAAATATCCTTTTCTTTTTATTATCAATTAATGCTTATTGGAGATAAAATTTAAACTCTATCCTAAACATCCATTAATATGATACCCAACCAGGACTACCGACACGCATATAAATTGGATTATTTTTCGCCCTCCAATTACTATTTGACAGCATATTGGCTATAATATAAAATGAAATCTGATTGCTTATTATTGAACGTAATTAAGCATTTTACTTTTATTGATAGATTTATCTTATTTAATTTATTTGAAATACGAGAGGTTATACAAATGCCAGATATTAAAGCAGAAATAAAAAGGGAAGTTGCCCGAAGGAAAACCTTCGCTATTATCTCCCACCCCGATGCAGGTAAAACAACTCTTACAGAAAAATTGCTTCTTTATGGAGGGGCTATACGACTAGCAGGATCTGTAAAGGCTCGAAAGGCTAATAAACATGCGGTTTCTGACTGGATGGAAATAGAAAAGCAAAGAGGTATTTCGGTTACTTCCAGTGTTATGCAATTTGAATATAACAATTACTGTATAAATATTCTTGACACCCCAGGCCACCAAGACTTCAGTGAGGATACATACAGGCCCCTGGTCGCTGCGGATAGTGCTGTAATGCTTATTGACGGAGCGAAGGGTGTCGAGGCCCAGACAATCAAGCTTTTTCACGTTTGTAAGCTGAGAGGTATTCCCATTTTTACCTTTGTAAATAAGATGGACCGAGCAAGCAAAGACCCTTTTGAGCTAATGGAGGAAATTGAACGTGTACTTGGGATACGTTCCTACCCTATGAACTGGCCAATTGGTACAGAAGGTGATTTCAAGGGTGTATATAATAGAAAATTAAAGCAGATTGAGCTTTTTGAAGGCGGAGAGCATGGGCAGTTGCAGGTTTCCTCAACGGTTGGGAAGGTTGACGACCCGATATTCTCTGATTTGCTGGGAAGCCATTATCACGATAAGCTTTGTGAGGATATTGAACTGCTTGATATGGCAGGTGATGAATTTGACAAGGAAAAAGTAAGAACGGGAGAGCTTACGCCCTTATTCTTTGGTAGTGCCATGACCAATTTCGGCGTTCAACCATTTTTGGAGGAATTTTTAGAGCTTGCTCCTTCACCGGGTATTACTGATACCTCAGAGGGAGAAATTGATCCTGAAAGTGAAAAAATTTCCGGCTTTATTTTTAAAATTCAGGCTAATATGAATCCAACCCACAGAGACAGACTTGCATTTTTAAGAATTTGCTCTGGTAAGTTTACAAAAGGTATGTCTGTAAGGCATGTAAATGCAGGTAAGGAAATTCGGCTAGCTCAGCCCCAGCAGTTTATGGCACAGGAGCGTACTATTATTGATGAAGCCTTTCCCGGTGATATTATAGGTTTATTTGATCCTGGTGTCTTCAATCTCGGTGATACCTTATACGAAGGTAATGGAAACGTTAGGTTTGGAGGAATTCCCATATTCCCTGCCGAGCATTTTGCAAGGGTAACACCGGCAGATACTATGAAAAGAAAGCAGTTTATCAAGGGTATAGATCAGCTTTCGGAAGAAGGCGCAATCCAGGTATTCAAGCAGATTGATATTGGAATTGAGGCATTAATAATCGGTGTTGTTGGTGCTCTGCAGTTTGAGGTGCTTGAATACAGACTTAAAAATGAGTACGGTGTCCAGCTCAGAATGCAAAACTTGCCGTATAGACATGCTCGCTGGATAGAAAACGAGGGTCTTGATCCGAGAAAGCTTAATCTTCCAAGTACAACTGTTATTGTTGAAGATAAACTGGGTAGAAGCTCTATCCTGTTTGAAAACGAATGGTCAATAAGAATGGCTGAAGAACGAAACAAGGATCTGAGATTAATAGATATAGCTACCCAGGATTTTAAGGTAAAGAAGTAAAAGAAATTGGAATAATTGCTTGACAAAAGGTGCAAACCTATTTATAATAGGTTTTGCGCTTGACGTTGGGATGTAGCCAAGCCGGTAAGGCACCAGACTTTGACTCTGGCATTTCGTTGGTTCGAGTCCAGCCATCCCAGCC
>JAEZIV010000107.1 GCA_023436515.1 Bacillota bacterium | reverse complement strand
AAACATATGGAAGACTTTAAAGGATCAGCGTCAGCTGTTGGTTTTATCAGTTCCATTTATGCTTATAGTTTTTATATTCAACTACGTTCCCATATGGGGATGGATACTGGCTTTTAAAAACTACATGCCTGGGTTTTCGGTAATTGAAGCACCCTGGGTGGGATTGGCTAACTTCCAAGAAGCCTTTCAGGACCCAAACTTTTATCTTGCAATAAGAAATACTCTGGCTATCAGTAGTCTTAAGTTAGTTTTCGGTTTTGTATCTACAATTGCTCTTGCAATAATGCTCAATGAAGTTCGGAATATATTCTTTAAAAGAACAGTTCAGACTATATCCTATTTACCTTACTTTATATCCTGGGTTGTAGCTGCAAACATAGTTTTTATGTCTCTTTCTCCTGACGATGGTATAATAAACACTCTATTATTAAAGTTTGGCTTTATTGATAGTTCAATTCCCTTTATGGGAATGAAAGAATACTTTTGGTGGATTGTCGCAATATCGGATGTGTGGAAAAAAGTGGGCTGGGGAGCAATTATTTATCTCGCTGCCATGACAGGTATAGATCCCGAACTGTATGAGTCAGCTCAGATTGACGGTGCGGGAAGATTTAGGAGAATATTCTCCATAACGATTCCTTCTATTGTACCTACTATTAAGATTCTGCTGATACTGAACATTGGCTGGATAATGAATGCCGGCTTTGAACAGATATTCCTGTTGGGTAGCTCATCTGTAGATGAGGTGGCCAGAACACTGGAAATATATGTTTATAACTATGCTCTTAAGTACTTCCGTTTTTCCTACGGTACTGCTATAGGCATATTCAATTCAATTGTAGCATTCATACTTATTACATCGGCAAATGCTATATCTAAGAAAATCGACGGCGAAGGAGTGTTGTAATATGAGTAAAATAAAACTTAATATGTCTTCTAAAGCTGAAAATGCAATATTTGATACCGTTAATTACATGCTTCTTATTGGCTTGTGTGTTGTTACACTCTATCCCTTTATTAATACTCTGGCTATTTCACTGAATGAAGCTCTTGATTCAGTACGTGGAGGGATTTACCTCTGGCCTAGAGAGTTCACTCTATACAATTACCAGGCCATTTTCACCCAAAATGACAATCTCCTTAATTCAGCTATGATTTCATTGCTGAGAAGTTTAGTAGGAGCCAGCTTGAGTGTTGTATCCTGCTTGATTGTGGCTTATACCCTGAGCAGAAGAGAGTTTGTTTTAAGAAAGTTTTTTACCAAGTTTCTTGTGTATACCATGTATTTTAATGGTGGACTAATTCCGGTTTATCTTTTGATAAGATCTCTGGGACTTATTAACAACTTCTGGGTGTATATTTTGCCAATGCTGATCAGTGCGTACAATGTAATGGTAATGCGTAGTTACATTGATGGACTTCCGGGGAGCCTTATAGAGGCTGCTAAGATTGATGGTGCCAATGAGTATAAAATATTATTCTGGATTATAACACCATTAAGTCTTCCTGTTATTGCAACAATAGCCCTGTTTGTGGCAGTTTCCCAATGGAATTCCTGGTTTGATACAATGCTATACTGCTCCAGCAAACTAGAGTTGAGTACCCTTCAGTATGAGCTTCAGAAAATACTGATGTCCTCGAGGGTGGTAAGTGAGCAGATGGCCGATGCCGGAGACACCATGATGAACACAGGTAAATCGGTAACCCCGACCTCCTTAAGGGCGGCGATGACAATCATAGCTGTAGTACCTATTATGTTCTCATATCCATTCCTGCAGAAGTACTTTGTGACAGGCTTAACTCTTGGTGGTGTTAAGGGGTAGGATTGGGCTTTATATACTGACCTATGGTATTCATAACCGATTGATTTATGTAAATTAATTTGATAAACTTTAGGGGACTCGAGAAGTCGAGGGGTTCGAGATCAGGGTAAAGGATTACGTGACTAAAAATGAGAAATCTTATATCAATGAAAAAATTCTATGATATAAACCTTAGAAATAAGTTGCTATTAATTTATATAATTCTGGTATTCATTCCGATACTGGCAACAAATATCCTGTTTTATTATAGGATTTCAGATAATGTAAAGCAAAGAGAGATGGAGCACATTAACCGTTCCCTGGAGAAGTCAAACAGCGAATTTAAACGCTTTATTGAGGATAATGTTGCTCTTTCTCATTCAATTTACACAGATACAAGTCTGTATGGATTTATCGAAAGAAGGTACACAAGTACTGAAGATTATTACTCGTATTTTGAAATGTATCTGAGAAATTTCTTTAAGAAATATATTCTGGTTTATAATACTGTTCAGGATATTAAGGTTTACTCAGATAATTATTCCATTCCAGATGCTGCCTCTTATGCACAAATTGACGAGGAAATTAAGAATAGAGAGTGGTTTAATCAGCTAAATGGCATTACCAACAAGATACTGATCTATCCCTACATTGAATCGGATCAGTATGGGGCAACCCGTCGAATAAGTCTGATAAGGGAACTCGATTATTACCCTAATTCAGATTTTTTAAAGTTACTGAAAATGGACTTGAACTTCAATGTTTTTTCTCAAATCATTGTTCAGCAAAAGCTGGAGGGCAAGATTTTCCTTATAGATAACAAGGGTAATATAATTTACTCTACAGAAGAAAAGTACATGGATAATTCTGAATATGTATTTACATCCTTTGATAAGGTGGCGGTTGAGCAGGGAGAGATTCTTTTGCAAACTGACCTGAGTGATATTACAAGTCTGTCGGGCTGGAAGGTAATCGGGCTATTTGAAGAAAAGAAAGTAACAGAGGCTGTTCAGGCTTCAGGTGTGATGGTCTTTTTAACAGCTCTAACCAGTTTGGCGGCTGCAACCATATCCATACTTCTAATAGCAGGCTCCTTTAATTTCAGAATCAAGATCATTTCAAGGCATATGGAGAAGGTCAGAAGGCAGGAGTTTGATCTGATTGGTGATAAGCATATAAGCAAGGACGAAATAGGCCAGCTAATGGCTGAATATAACAGCATGGCTCAAAGGATCAAAAAGTTGATTGAGGATAAGTATGAAGCTGATATACAGAAGAAAAACCTAGAGCTTGAAAGAAAGCAAGCAGAGCTTAATGCTTTGCAAAGCCAGATAAAGCCTCATTTTCTCTTTAATACTCTTGAGTCCATTCGTATGAGGAGTGTTTTAAAGAATGAGTTTGAGACTGCCAGTATCATTAAATATCTTTCAAGAACCTTCAGGAAGATGTTGATTTGGGGTAATGACCTTATCTCTGTTAAGGTGGAACTGGAGATTATTGAGGATTACCTTAAAATTCAGAAATACAGATTTGCTGATAAATTTTGGTATGATATTTCTGTACCGGATGAGGCGCTAGATTGTAGAATACCAAAGATGACTCTTCAGCCCTTTATTGAAAATTCGTTGATACATGGCATAGAAAACAAGCTTGGTAACGGATGCGTCAAACTGAAGCTGACAATGGACGGAACCAGGCTGGATATATATATTGAAGATGATGGGACAGGTATGGAAGAAGAACAGCTGAAGGAGCTTTTAAATAATCTTGCGACTAATAATTGCTCTCAGACAAATATTGGAGTACGAAATGTATATAACCGTCTGAAGCTGTTTTATGGGGATGAGTTAAAATTTGAATTCCGCAGCAAGGTGAAAGAAGGTACAAGTGTTTATATAAGCATCCCAGGTACAAAAAACTAAATTTTGCGATTGCTTGATGAAATTCCGGTTGAAAGTTTAACTTTTAACCGGAATTTTTTTAATACAATCATAACCCTATAATGAATCCAAGAAATTAGGTGACAAAATCCGTAAGATTAGTTAGAATAAACCGAAAACAGTAAGGCATTTTTTTACAATTAATCAAGGGGGGATAAAATAATGAGGATGTTTTTGAAGCTTTTAATTTTAGGTTACTTAAGTCTTTTTTGTGCCTGCGCTTCAATGCCAAACACAAGCCCTAAAAGTGACTTTGAAGGAACTGTTTCCGAACCGTTTGCTCTTAGAGTCAAGGCAGAAAAAAATCTGTCAAAGGCTTACCAAAGGGAGCCCCAGGTCTTTGAGATAAATACCGAGGCTGAGTTTAAGAAGCTCGTTAAAAAATATGAAATAAATTACGAGAGTTATAAAATTGATTATGGTTTTAGCAAAAGCTTCTTTAAGCAAAACAAGCTATATGTTGTAATGAAGGATGGAGACTCCTTAAGTGTGAAATGTGAGATGAAGTCTTTCAAGGTAGAAGCTGATACACTCAATATAGTATTTGAATACAGTTCTCGTACGATGGCTCAGGATTTTGCAACACTTGGGTTTATTGTTGTAACAGACAGAGAAAGCGTGAAGAATGTTAAAAATGTATTTGTCAGTTATGAAATCTTAAATCAGTAATGTACAATTACAAATAGATTATGATCTTGAAAGCTTAAACAACCATTTTTAACTAACCTTTGGTTAATTAAAAATGGTTGTTTTTTTTATCATATATTCATAACCCAATTTCCAAAGGCATATTTATACAGTGTACCGACAAAGTAGGTACTCCTTGTATCCGCTGTCGGTTCGCTCGGCTGATACATTGCAAACATTGCCTGGTAGCTTAGAAAGTCATTTACTTTCATACTTGATCTCTTGCGGGTATTAATGTACTTGACTTTACCTACGTTGCAGTAAATATTGCCTTATTAAAGGGGGGTATATGGT
>JAEZIV010000064.1 GCA_023436515.1 Bacillota bacterium | reverse complement strand
AATAGTTCGTATATATCATTGGGAGACAGGCAGCTTTATTAATCTCTGCATAAATGCCGCCATAGGATAAGCCAACACCAAATCCACACAATAATAGCTTGATGTTATCCTCCGACGGGTCTTCACCCAATGCATCCACCAGGGTAAGAGGTATGGATTCGCCGCTTGTGTTCCCATATCTGTCTATAGATACCGGTACCTTTTCTGAAGAGATACCTAATTTTCTGACTAAATGCTTAAGGATATACAAATTGGCCTGGTGAAATACGTACAGATCAACCTCATCCTTATTTATCGAATATTCTGACATAAAGCTGTTCAGAGCCTTTGGCACGTCAGTAATGGTAAAATTGAAAACATCAGCCCCGTTCATTGCCAGATCATAAGCCGTTGCATCATTGATGATTTTACTCCTGGTTCTCGCGTGACCTGCAGGTACCATAATGGCTCTATAGCCGCTGCCTTTGGTTTTCAGGAAGTATTTGATTTCTTTACCCTCAGCCTTTTCCAAACCTGTAGCTGAACCTCCGTCACCAAAAATCATTGCGGTTGCACTGTCATTTTGATTTATTCCAAAATTGCTGGTGTCTCCTACGAGCAGAAGAACCCTATTAATATTTTGTGTTGAGATCATTGTCGCAGCCTGCCAAAGACCGTATACATAGGCTGAACAGCCCAGATTTATATCAAAGGCGATACAATCCTCGCTCAAGCCAAGTCTGTGTTGAAGTACACATGCGGTAGCCGGTACAGCGTAATCAGGTGTCTGGGTTATCATAATCAGAGCGTCAATGGAAGAAGGCTCCCAGCTCAATTTCTCCATGACCCTTTTGGCAGCAACAAAACACAAGTCGGAAGCGCATTGCTCATCATACGCTACACGTCTTTGCTTTACACCAGTCATATTAATGAACTTCTGTACACTATCCTCACCGAATACCGTATAATAATCCTCAGTTTTTATTAATCGATCAGGCACTGCACATGCTATTGCCTTTATCTCAACATTTTTCAGTATACCGATAGCCAATTACTCTACACCTCATTCCATTAGATCAATAATGTCTTTTACTGTTATAAACTTTTTTATTTCCTCAGATTTTATTTCTTTACCAAATACACTGTCAAACATTGCGATTGTTGATATTACAGCCATGGAATCCCATTCGTTGATATTGATTAGTTCAGCATTCTCATCAAGTGTATCTTTTTCAATTAGGAGTATTTCTTCAAGAAGATTAAGCTTTTCCTTAACAGTCATATGCTACGCTCCATTCCAATGATAAGTATTATTACATAATAGTAAGGTATGCTATTTATAGAGAATGTGTGCAATGCTTTTAAAGCAAAGCCGGGTAAAAGAGAACGCAATTCTGAGTCCTTATTCCCTGCAGCCTTCCACCAATTGATCACAAATTTTATTTAGAAGATAATCCATTGCTGACTTCGAAACTGAAGTTTCATAAAAGCCCACACCCACCGAAAGTATATTGTTATAAGTGCTGGCTACAAGCAGTATGCCTGGAGCACGGACTGCAGGGGGGATAATATAGGCGTCAATTACGGAACTTTCACCGAAGTTGATCAGGGACCTGGAGATAAACCCGAAGTTTGACAGTACCGGAGAACAGGTATTTAGAAAGTAAAATGGGCTCTGTGAGGCTAGTTCAACACTTTGGGACATACCCTTGTAATAGGCACAGAGCTGATTGAAACTCAGCTTTTCAATATATTCTCCCCAACGGATGTTGAATATACTTGGGTGTTTCTTTCTCATCTCAGCTGTATGAGTAATTACTCTTGACAAGGTTCCTTCAAAGGACTCTTCAGGCTGTCTATCAACTCTAATAACAATTCCCCCGGAGAAATTTCTTATTGCATCGGCCTTTTTGTTGGAAAGATGTCGCCTGAGATCAATAGTAACCGGAATATCCATAGGTATACCGTAAGGGGGGGTGGATATCTCAAACATAGCTCTGAAGACAGCTGTAAGTATTAAATCATTGATTGTTGCGCCTCTGGCTTTCCCGTAGCGCTTCATTATATCCAATTGGCCGTAAGGCAGTCTGCATACGCAAAAATCAGTAGTTCCTATACGTCCGTTCTTCCAGGGAAAGGCAAAGGTAGGGCATGGGATTTGTTGATGAACACCCCAGGAATTATCAGGGGTATCTTCGCCCAGTGCAGTTTTTAACTCTTTAAGGTCTCTTCTGTCACGACTGCTTGGGATAGGTCTATAATCTGTGTCGCCATCGTCTATGTGTGAGTATATATCTGCAAGCAGATGGATATAGTCTCTTGTACCGGCCGCATCACTACATACATGGTTGATTTTAAGACATAAGGTATCATAATTGCCTGAACGCACCACTCTGACAAATAACATTGGATCCTTATCCATATTAATGGGACTTTTCAGGAAGCGTTTAATACCTTCCTCAGAGTCTTCTACTTCCTCCATAGAACAGAACTTATCCGGATTATCAATGTCATCGAAGCGCTTCCAGTATGGAGGATCACTTTTGACAAAACGACAACCCAGCACAGGTTCTGCATCTACCGACAATCTTACGGCCTTAACAAGTTTACTATAATCCAACCTTCCGTTGAATTCCATTACCGCTTGTATCTGAAAGTTTGCCAGGCCGTACTTTGCAACATAATTACCGATATCATGATAATTGGCAGGTATAATGTCAGGGCTTTCTTCCAACGGCTTTTGGTTTGGATTTAACATACTTGCGTATTCTGTAAACATCTTTTCCAGATCATTGCTGTAACCGGCAAATGTTGATGGAAACATTGAAAAATTAAGAATATTATCCATGTAAACTCTCCACTTTAAAATTTTGGTAAGATATTGTATCAGCATATTGTGGATTTGATAATAGCACTGCTGCTAATCCACGCCTACAGTTATATTATGTATTCTTACAAATAGCTGTTACTCCTAAATAAAGCAGTTATTAACCAGGTACATGGTGATACTCATTGGGTAAATAAGTGGAATTGGGCTTTAGCAAATAAGAAAAAATATAAGGCTTTCAGTGTAGCCATATACAATTGGCTGTATTGAAAGCCTTAACAGTAGCACCGATTTATTTACTGAGCAAATTTATCCCCAATCAGATTTAGAAGGTAAGGAATTAGAATAATTATTGCTATTATTAGCAATATTAATAAGAACAAAAAATGCAGAATGATTGGAGTCTGGTTATGAAGGCATTTAAAAGCTTATTCAAGAAAAAAACAGGCAGTAATAATATTACCTATCCTGAAAATATAAGTAAAGATATAAACAAGAACATAGAAAAAATAAGAAACGAATTCGGGAACTCCAGTGATCTTTCTATAAATCTATGTAAGGACAATGTAAATGATAACCTGAGGTATGCTAGCATTTATATTGATAATCTTGTAGAAATCAACACTATTAACAGCATATCCTCAGAAGTAACAGAGATTTTCAAAGCAAAGCATAAATTGGAGGAGCGGACGCCGGAAGGCTATTTTAAGCTGCTTAAAAATGCTCTTTTAGGTATAAGAAAGTTTGAAGAAGGTACCGATTATAATGCTTTAGCTACTGATCTATTGTCCGGCAAAACTATATTTCTTGTAGATGGGTGTAATAAATTCTTTTCAATTGATACCTTTTCAGTAGAGGGCAGGGCTATTTCTGAGCCAACCTCCCAAAATGTCATAAGAGGGCCAAAGGAGTGCTTTATAGAGAACATTAGCGTAAACATCTCTTTGATAAGGAAAAGGATAAGAAACAAAGCCGTGAGGGTGGAAGATTTGTCCGCCGGATATATCACAAAAACAAAAATAGTAATAATGTATATTGATAAAATTGCAAAAAACGATATTGTAGAGGAGCTGAGAAGAAGGCTTAAGGATATAGATATAGATAGCATTTTTGACAGCAGTTATATTGAAGAGTTGATAAAGGACGACAGGTATTCTATTTTCCCTGAATTTCTAAGCTCTGAGAAGCCCGATGCTGTTGCGGCTGCTATGCTGGAAGGCAGAATAGCGATTTTAGTGGATGGTACTGCATATGTATTGACTGTTCCCGCTCTATTTATTGACTTTCTTCAATCCAGTGAAGACTATTATTACCCCTATGCAATAGCTTCTACAATTCGGATTATAAGGTATATGGCTTTTCTGCTAACACTTATTGTACCAGCCGGTTATATTGCGTTGACCACTTTCCATCAGGAGATGATACCGACACAGTTATTGATAAGCATTGCCTCCCAGAGAGAAGGTGTACCTTTTCCAGCTTTTGTTGAAGCGTTGTTCATGGAGATAACCTTTGAAATATTAAGAGAAGCAGGAGTAAGGATGCCTAGAGTTATAGGGCCCACAATTTCTATTGTTGGTGCGTTAGTATTAGGTCAGGCCGCAGTTGAGGCCGGTGTAATATCTGCTGTTATTGTAATTATCGTTTCATTAACTGCCATTTCCAGCTTTGCAATACCAAACTATACAATGTCTAATTGTACTAAATTAATACGCTTTACATTAATGGTTCTCTCTGCAATGTTTGGATTATATGGTGTTTTTATTGGGTTAATAATATTAACCCTGCATTTGTGCAAACTAAAATCTCTTGGAGTTCCTTATATGATGCCTATTTCCCCAATAGCAAAAAATGGTGTGAAGGATACCATTTTGAGAGTCCCTTTATGGGATATTAAGCATAGGCCCGTTGGAATCAGTAATGATAAAACACCAAGAGTAGATGAAAAAAATCCTGTGAGTAAACAAGAAAAGGGAAAGCCGGAATTCAGGTGACAATATGAAATGGAAAAAGGTATTTATAGTATTCATTTTATCAGCAAATATTCTTTTGAACGGTTGTGAGGGCAGTAAGGAAATAAATACAATTGCTTTGGCTATTTCTATTGGAATTGACAAAATAGGCAATGAGTATTCAGTTACCT
>JAEZIV010000281.1 GCA_023436515.1 Bacillota bacterium | reverse complement strand
GCGGACAGCTTAAGGATAAAAACAAAAAGAGGGATACTGTTGCGTTTACAGAGGATGGTATGCTCATTGTTGGGAAGCATTCGGAGAACGACTTGAAAAAGTACAAGGTAAAGGAGGCCCTAAGCTTAGGTCCTCCCCTTATTGTTAATGGAAAGCCTACCATAAAAGGTGACGGAGGCTGGGGCATTTCACCAAGAACTGCCATTGGACAAAGGGAGGACGGCTCAGTGCTTTTACTGGTTATTGACGGAAGAACCTTGAAATCCTTCGGTGCAACCCTTAAGGAGGTTCAGGATATTATGCTTAAGCACGGAGCTGTTAACGCCGCAAATCTGGATGGTGGGTCTTCGACCACGATGTTTTATGACGGAAAGGTAATTAATACACCTTCGGATGCACTTGGAGAAAGATCTGTTCCGTCGGTATTTATGGTAATGCCATAGAAGGAGGAAAATGAAAACTTTAGTCAAATGGTATAAATGGATATTGGTGGCGGTGATTTTTCAGGTTTGTGTGCTATTCTATATCAATAATGTGTTTCTAAACACAGATAAGGCGATCAGTGTCACGGCTAGTGAAGCATCAACAAAACCTATTACAGGAGAATTCAGAGTCCCGGAAGGCATCAGCAAGGTTAGGGTATCCTTTAACGCAAGATATGGCGCCTTTATTGATGAAGATGGGGTCTTGCATATAATTAACATAGCTACAAAGAAGGATAAAAAGGTAGCCGGCCTTGCTTCTGACAAAATAACCTATTTTAAATGGCTTCCTGACAGGGATATGGTCATTTATTCATCGGATACTGTGAATGGAAAAAAGGGTGTAATTCAAATGTCAACCTATGAGGCTGATACCGAAACAACAAGAGATTACCCCCCAATAAAGGATATTACAAGTAATAGTAAGGTGGTTGATATAGACCTGTCTCCTTACACAAACGTTGTCTATGCAAAAATACTGACCTCAGAAACCAAGTCTAAAATAATCAGATTCAATGTTATGAGCCAATATGCCCATGTAATGAACCTTGGTCCTGATGCAGTTATCAAGGAATCAAACTTTGTGAACAAGCTTGTTTATCAAAATCCCGGCGAAGCAGTTTATGTCTATGACGGAATGAACAAGTCCAAGTCCAAGGTGAAAATAGATGAAAAAAACGTAAGACTTTTGGACATTGATGGGGATGATAATTTATATATTGGTATTTTGGATGCGGCCGGAAAGGTCACTCACATATACCATCAGAGAGTTACAGATGCCAAGCTGTCGGAAAGCTGGACGAAAACACCATTAAATGCG
This sequence comes from Bacillota bacterium, assembly GCA_023436515.1. Lineage (GTDB taxonomy): Bacteria > Bacillota > Clostridia > Acetivibrionales > DSM-1351 > Ruminiclostridium. Next base: position 7,734 of record JAEZIV010000281.1, on the reverse strand, counting down.
AGTATTCCTGTTGAAAATATAATTGTATCTGTGAATGGAAATATGTATTATATTAATAAGGATGAAAACAGAATAGTAAATATTATGACTGGTTTAAAGGCATCCTATCGAGGTGAAATAAGTGAGATATTGGATGGTGCTCTGGTCTCAATGAACGGAAGCAAAGTTAATATCACATCACTAAAGGAATATTAACCATCAAATGTTTATTTATTTTGTAATTGGGTATTAATAAATTAAGTTTATAGTTTACATGTCGATCGGGAGGAATTTTTTATGTCTGGTAAAATTGTTGATATTACAAATAATACATTTCAAGAGTCTGTTCTTAAGGCCGATAAGCCTGTTGTTGTAGATTTTTGGGCTGCATGGTGCGGACCCTGTAGAATGGTAGCTCCCATAATGGAAGAGCTGGCAGAGGATTTCAGTGGTAAGGTTAACATAGCAAAGGTTAATGTTGATGACCAGGGTGAGCTTGCTGCTCAATTCAGAATTATGAGCATTCCTACTGTACTTATATTTAAGAATGGTCAGATAGTTGAGAAGATTGTCGGAGCCAGAGCAAAGAACGAGTTTGCAGAGCTTATAGAAAAGCATCTTTAAAATAAAGACTCACAAAAAATAATCAAAATGCTAATTATGGATCTCTTGATTGAGCCTGCTAGGATAGCTTGCTCTCAAGAGATTCATTTGTTATAATGAAATATAATTATATAAAAAATTCCTATTTCTGTGGGAGGATTGTAACATGTCAGGGGAAAAACTGTTTTCTACAGCTTTATTTGGTTATAAGAAGCAGCATGTATATGCTTATATTGAAAAATTAAGTAAAGAATGTGAGGATAAAATTAGGGCAAAGGAAAAAGAAATTGCTGATATAACAGCCCAGTATCGTGATGTAAAGTCCAAGTATGATGAAGTTTGTGCAAATCTCCAGCAGATAAAAGAGGATAGGGAAAGAATAGCAAATGCTTTAATTACTGCACAGGAAAAGGCAGAGACTATTATCAATGAAGCAAAGCAACAGGCTATAAATGAAAAGAAGTCACTAGAAAAGCAGGTAGAAGCCGAAAAGGAAAGACTTGTGGATATAAAAGAGGAGCTAAAGGTTCTGAAGGTGGAAGTTGTTGACAAGCTCAAAAGATACGAGGGAGAGCTTTCGGGTATTATCAAGGAATAAGAATGTTATGTACTTGAACTAATTCCGAATATAATTTATAATTAGTTTAAGTTAAGGGTAAGGATTATAGATTATTTGCATACACTATTAGTATAGGTAACCAAATTAATAAAAATGCTATGAGTGGGAGAGTAAGTACCAGACAAGATTAAAGAGAGCCGGTAAACATTAAAATGTGGTGAGAATCCGGTGTCGGTCGGTATCGAAAGCAGCCCAGGAGCAGATTTTTCGAAAACTGATTTTGTTAGTAGAGGAATACGTGACGTCACGTTACAGACGAGTAATGTAAGCATATCATAGATGATTATGCCGCATTATATGCAGTGCATGCACTGTAATGAGAGAATGCCTATGGCATTAATTAGGGTGGTACCGCGGAAACCTTCGTCCCTGTGTAAGAGGACTTGGGTTTTTTTATTGTTCTCAAAAGTTCATAAAAGTTTGTTTTTACTTATATCAGAATACCTGCTCAAAAATTATTTATATGAAAAGGAGAGATTTAAGATGGATGAGATTTTAGAAGTGTTGGAAAAGAACAGCAGGGCCACAGCGGCAGAAATAGCTGTTATGCTTGGAAAAACAGTAGAAGAGGTTACTGCGGCAATAGAAAAGTATGAAGCTGAAAATGTTATAGTTGGATACAGTACATTAATAAATTGGGATAAAACACAAAGAGAAAGGGTTACTGCACTTATCGAGGTTAAGGTAACACCTCAGAGGGGTTTGGGCTTTGACAAAATTGCTGACAGAATATACAGATATCCTGAGGTAACGGCCTGTTATCTTATGTCGGGAGGATTTGATCTGACAGTTATAATAGAAGGGAAGACAATGAAGGAGGTTGCGCTTTTTGTTTCAGAAAAGCTGGCTCCCCTTGAATCAGTATTAAGTTGTTCAACACATTTTGTACTGAAAAAATATAAGGATAAAGGGACTATATTTGAAGAAAAGCCTAATGATAGAAGGGAGCCGATATTTATATGATAATGAAGGACATGATTCTGGATAGAATAAAGAAGGTTCCTCCGTCGGGGATCAGGAAATATTTTGATCTCATAAACGAAATGAAGGATGTTATTTCGTTGGGAGTTGGAGAACCGGACTTTATAACTCCTTGGAACATAAGGGAGGCAGGTATATATTCTTTGGAGAAGGGACATACTCAGTACTCCTCCAATGCAGGCTTCATTGAGCTTAGAGAAGAGATTAGCAGATACCTCTTCAAAAGGTTTTCACTCAACTATAATCCAGTAGATGAAATTCTTGTGACAGTGGGAGGCAGCGAGGGTATTGATGCAGCTCTGAGAGCACTGGTAGGACCGGGAGATGAGGTTATAATACCTGAGCCGAGCTTTGTGGCATATAAGGGCTGCACAGGCTTTACAGGGGCTACAGCAGTGTCAATACCATTAAAGCAGGAGAATGAGTTTAAGTTAACTCCCGAAGAGCTGGAGAATGCAATAACTGAAAAAACCAAGGTAGTAATAATACCCTATCCAAACAATCCTACAGGTGCCATAATGAGTAGAGAGGACCTATATAAGATTGTAAAGGTACTCAGAGATAAGAATATTGTTGTATTATCCGATGAGATATACAGTGAGCTGACCTATGAAGGAAATCATACCTCTATAGCCAGCTTCCCCGAAATGAAGGATAGGACAGTTGTAATAAACGGTTTTTCAAAGTCCTATGCAATGACCGGTTGGAGACTTGGCTATGCTTGCGGACATAAGGATTTAATTAATGAAATGAAAAAAATACATCAGTATTGTATAATGTGCGCTCCCACAACGGCTCAGTTGGCCAAACCCATAAACTAGAAATTTCTAACAAACCATCAGGTTCAAGCTACCAGTGGAGCAGCAGCAATAAATCAGTGGCTACAGTTAACCAAAACGGCGTTGTTCAAGCAGTCGCCGAGGGTACTGTAACAATTACCTGTAAAATCAAAAAGGGTAAAACCATTCGTACAATTACTGCAAAGCTCACTGTCAAAAAACCAGCCCAGCCGGCAAAGATAAGTGTAGACAAGCAGGGTTTTGATTCCAAGGGCAGAATGGTTGCCTACTTCGGTACTCCTAAGATTGACGGAACTGTAGATAAAGTATGGGCTAATGCTCAGGTGGTTACTCCTAAATTTGTAGCACCTAATCTGGAAGCCTCCGCTACCTTCAAAACTCTATGGGATGATAATGCAATCTATGTTCTTGCAGAGGTAAAGGATAAGACTTTATCAGTAAAATCCGGAACACCCTATATGCAGGATTCCTTTGAAGTATTTTTAGATGAAAATAATGACAAGACTCAGGAATATGGGGTTGATGACCTCCACTTCAGAGTAAATTATGAAAACTCCCAGTCAATTGACACAGGAAATGGTGAAAGATTTTATACAAGCACAAAAAAGCTCAAGGACGGATATGTTGTAGAAGCCAGAATTGCATTAAAGAACAAGCCTGAAAACGGCAAAGTGCTTGGAATAGAATTACAGATAAATGATGCAAAAAATACAGACAGACTCGGTACGATAAATGTATTTGATTCATCAGGCAGCGCGTGGAATGATACAAGTAAATTCGGTCAGGTTCTGTTGACCGGCAAGGCTGCAGGTGCAGTTAGCGGAGTGAACCCATATGATCTGATGAGCCTGATAAAAAATACTCAAAAGCTGGACTTAAAGAGATTTAAGAATCCAGAGGTAGTTACAAACGCTATAAAAGCCGCTGAAAAAGTCCTGGCGAATCCAAAGGTTACACAGCAGCAAATAGATGAGCAAATCACAGCTATAAGAGCTGCCGTAGCAAAACTTGTACTGACTGAAGAAGCAGCAGATGAAAAAGTATTTAGAACTATTCCCGATGAATATAAGGCAGAAATTGAAAAACAGGGTTCTATAGTAAGTCTGGAATACACCACCCCAAATCTAAAGAATGGAAACGACACAAAGAAGATGAATGTATATCTTCCTTACGGTTATAATCAAGCTGATAAGAGTAAGAAATACAATGTATTATATCTGATGCATGGCGGCGGTGAGGATGAAAATCTCATATTCGGCGGACCAGGTCAAAACAAGGAAATGAAGAAAGTGCTTGATAATATGATTGCAAATGGAGATATTGAGCCTCTTATCGTTGTAACACCAACATTTAATGGTGGCAAAAATGATACTGCATTTTTCCATGAGGAATTAATAAGCAAAGTGGTTCCTTTAGTTGAAACCAAGTATAACACATATGCGGGAACAGGAAGCCTGGCTGACCTAAAAGCCTCAAGAGAGCATAGAGCCTTTGGAGGCTTCTCAATGGGTTCTGTAACTACCTGGTATACATATATAAATTGCCTGGACTATTTTAAATACTACATGCCTTTAAGCGGTGACTGTTGGGTATTAGGCCAGACAGCCGGAAGCACTAAAGCAAAGGAAACTGCTGAGTACCTGGCAAAGGTGGCAAAGGATAAAGGTTATACTCCTAAGGATTACTACATTTTCTGCGCTACAGGTAGTCTGGATATAGCTTATCCTAACCTGAAGCCCCAGGTTGACAGTATGAAGGAATTGAAGGACAGCTTTATCTACTCAGGAAATACAAAGAAGGGCAACTTCTACTTTATTGTAAGTGAGGGCGGTACTCACGCTTGGAATTGGGTTAACCAGTATATTTACGACATTTTACCGGATCTCTTTAAATAAAGTTCGGTGTTTGTAGAATAAATAAAGTCCTCCAGTTGAAAAGTGCTCCCCTCATGAACAGTAATTTTTTCACTGTTCATGAGGGGAGCATGTCATTTGAGACCAGCGGGACTTTATTTTGCTTGAGGCTTAATCCAACAGTTTGTATATAAGGATGCTCTCAATATTATTATTCTTTAAATGAAAAATCATGGCATTATCGTAGCTTACAGGCTGGTATCGATAATCGTCCTCTTTCTCATCCCCCTTACCGGAGACTAAATTCCCTTCAGGATACACCTCTTTAAGCTTTTTAAGACTGTCACCGACCTTAATATTTCTTACTGTGGAATACTTTGGGTCGGTTATTTTTATGTTAAATAATGTGAACTCCTTACCTTCTGCTGTGCTGATGGTATTTAACTCCAGCCCCGGAAATTTGTACTGTCTTTCCGTAAAGCCAATTAGTGGATCCATATTTAATCCATCATCATTTGAATAGGTGTGAGCTTTCTTTTCCAGTGCTTCGCCAAGCAATTCCTCAAGGTCCTCATCCTCCACTGTATCCGAAATAGCAAAGGTTTTTCCATTGTACGTAAATGCCAACTCTTTCTGAATAGCCCCTTTGTCCTCCGGTACGGTGCTCTCTGCCAAAGCTGTGGTAGAAGACCCTGCTTCGGTACTATTAGCCGTTGAAGAACCATTTGAGGGCTCTGTAAATTTCTCAGCAGAAGAGGTTGACCCAGAGGACTCAAAAGGCTTTTCTTTACAGCCACTCAGCACTATCACACTAAGTACTAGAATCATAATCATTACAAACACTTTTTTTATTGTTATCATTGTTGTTAACCTCCAAATTAGTTATATTTATCCTATAAGGTCATTATAGATGATTATTTTGTCAGTGTAATAACAGCCTTGTATCATTCTTGTGACATTAGCAGGATTTAACAACAACTCAACTTCCACCTTACGTTAGTAAAGCTGGCATACAGGTTTATTGATCAAAGGTGTTACAAGCATCATCTGGCTTTTGCGGCTACAGTGTACAAATCCTTCTTTGAGTCATATGTCAGGACCACCTTTATTTCAGAGGTCGACCATAGATACCCTATGTCGGGCTTAATTTTCTTGTCAGTCATCCTGAAAGTAACCTTAAAGCCATTAATCCAATAGAATTTTCTAAGCAGGTATATTCTTAATTCCTCCTGGGACTTAATTTTCATACCGTCAATTTCCAGTTTGGATTCAGGCGCAGGTACTCCCATCAAAGGTGTGTGATCCTTCATAAAGGTAAACTTATCTACCAAATAGTACTTATACGAGACATTATTTGATTTGTTATCATCCCAGGTTGTATCGACAAATTTCCATTGCCCGTTCAAAAATACAGCATTCCACGCATGATCAGCTCCGGAACTAATAACCGATCCACCTTCTGTGGTACACGGAAGCCCTGCTCTGTCACACAGATATTGGAACAGCATTGTATAATCTCCGCAAACACCACGGCCCTTATCAATAGTTGTCAGCAAGGACTCTGCTGTCTCCTCATCGGCATAATTTGAATCGTAGGTTATATGCTTTACAACGAAATCATGGATGGCCTTGACTTTTTGCTCAGCAGTCATATTAGCCTTGATATTTTTAGCCAGAATAGCATCAAGCTTTGTGTTTATCTTCTTATGTACCGAATCTATCTCCATATTCATGTTCACTGCTTCTCCGGTCTTTAACACACGGGGCTCAATTTTATACTGTAGCTTAGGTCCATAAAAGCCCTCTTCAAAATCAATAAATTTTACACCATTTTTAAATGTGATCTTTACTCCATTTTCGGGGGTAAAAAACTCTAAGAGAGCGCAGCCTGTGTCAATTCGCAGGTAGCTTCCATTTAGCTTAATGTTTCCTATTACAGTATCCTCGAAGCAGTCCTCTATATATTCTTTGATCTGCTCCTTGTCTTCAAATTGCAATTCCACAGAATTTTTACCTATTATTACTTTAGATGCCTCACCTGGGCTGATGGGTACATTGTACCCCCGGATATAGTAAAAGCTGTATCTATATTTCTCGGTTATGGCTGTTTGCCTTGTATATGGTCCTTGAGGCTCAAAATTAATTCCAATTTTACTCATACCCGAATGCATGACAGTTGCTACTGTAGCCAAGTCCTCTATTGGTATCTTTGCACAGTCAATACTGCTTATAGCTGTTACTATCCCTGGCCCGCTATAAACAACACCATTTACCAGCCGTCTTGAAGCCTCCAGTCTATTTAAGGGCTTATTCAGGTTTCTGTCGTCATCTATCATTCCATAGATAAAAGCATTCTTAACATAATCAGGCGCATCTTGGGACACAGTGCCTTCCTCAAGTACAATTTTCTCATCAAGCTCTTTGGACTCAAAGAAAAGCCTTGCAAGCTCCTCAAGGGTTATTGCCTTATTAAAGTCTAAAGAGAAATATTCTGATAGCTTGCCTTCAAGTAGCTGACTTACAATATCATCTCTTACCTCCGGTGACGGTGAGTCTTTTGGGAATTTAAAGTATTCCGCCTTCTTATCCTCTTCCCTGTCCTCCTGCATGTCCTCCAGCATGTCTTGATATTCTTCCATAATTGAATCCAAAGTTTCAGTACCATCATATTTCAACCATTCCGGTTTGCATATGTCGCTGTGAATACCGGCAATAGCCTTAGCAGCAACAATTCTTGAGGGCTTTATTTCCTTGAACAGTTGTTCTGTCTTTTCAGGTAAACCCTTTATAATCTCAGCACTGACCTTGTTTCCAAGCTGCACAGACTGATTTATATATCTAGCAATACGGCTTTTGACCTCAAAATCCCCAGGATTTACTTCATCCTTTGCATAGCCCA
>JAEZIV010000005.1 GCA_023436515.1 Bacillota bacterium | reverse complement strand
CGGTGAAAGACTGCTGACAATTGCAACTGTCAGTGCGTGGGGCTATGGAGACGCGGCGGCGGCTCTCATTGGAAAACGCTTCGGGCGTCATTTCATTGAGGGAAAGCATATTGAAGGCCGCAAAAGTTTGGAAGGCAGTCTCGCCATGTTCTGCACGTCCTTTGCCTGTGTGCTTACTGTGCTTCTTATCCGCGGCGGTATGGCATGGTACGGATATTTACTGACGGCGCTTGTAACGGCCACCGTTACGGCGGTTGTTGAGCTTTATTCACTGCACGGAAGTGATACGGTAACCTGCCCGCTTGCGGCAATGGCAGTGATACTGCCGCTTACATGGTTGTTCGGGGGGGTGGTCTGATGCAAAGCAAGATTGGTAACCGGACGTTGCTGATGTCTGTGATTATGAGTGCACCTGGGCCTCTTGTTGTAGGGCTGGGACTTATCGCAGGAAGAAGCTCCACGCAGATCGCGGACTTTTTCCGCAGGAGTGCGGAGTTGTTGGCTATCATAGTCGCCTTTGTCGTGTATCGCAGAACGAATCGCGATGGTGGGATGGATGCAGCTTTGAAGGCGCACATGGAACTGCGCTCAAACCTGTTTGTCGGCGGGATGATGTGCGTCAGCGGCATATTTATGGTCATATTCGCAGTTTTCGGCGGAAACGCAGATAAAGGCAACGTCATCGCCGGACTTTCCATCGCCGCGATGGGTGCTGTTGCCAACACGATTTTCTGGGTACGCTATACGGTTCTCAGCAGAAACGGCGATAGTGCGATACTAAAAGTGCAGAGCAGGCTGTACCGCGCCAAATCACTGGTGGATATCTGTGTGACCGGCGTGCTCATTGTAGTAATGCTAATGCCGGGATCAGAGGTTGCACGGCGACTTGATTTGGCAGGCTCAATTGTCGTGGCGCTGTATCTCGTATGGTGCGGAGCGAAAACCGTATATGAAAACGCACGTCAAAAACCCTTAGCCCGGTAGATGATTCTTCTATGCTGCCGTTATGAACTGGGACGGAGAAAAGAATTTCGGAATTTGTAGGAAGGTACGGTCGCTTATCGGAAAAGAACATACCACCGTTCTCCGACAACTTTCAGTTTGTTGACAAATATGGAAAAGCAGGAGCTAAGAATTAATTGTTCTTAGCTCCTTAAAATTATCCTGAACGCCCTTGAAACATGATTGTCAATTCACCATACACCTTACCCCAATTTCGTAAAGGCATAGTCCATTTTTTTTTTTGCTTCAAAAGTAGCCGAATACAATGCCTTTAAAAGTGCCTGAGAGCTTCATTTTGTTGAAATTGCTTGCCATTACAGAAATCTCATCAGAGTTTAGTTCTTTTTGCCTTTCCCTATGCTTATTTTTGAGTGATAATTGTACTGTAAAGCCACCCTCTGCTAACTTTTGTACCCCTTTGCTTTTTTCAGTTATAGGGTTCATTACATATGATGCTGTATGCCATTGTGCAGCACCACCCAGAACCATAGTTATTCCGCAAGTAATAAGGAACATTAGCAGCACAACGGTAATTGTTATTGGACCATTATAAAGTAGGGAGAAACCGTTAAATACCAAGAGATATGCTATTACACACGAAGCGCAGAGGATTATAATGGATGCCAATGAAAGCTTTAAACGTAGAGCTATTTTGTTCTTTCTGTTTTCTCAGCCATTTGAGCTATGAATCCTTTCCTGTATCTTTGATTTATATCCTAGTCCTCGAATGTAACTAATTCGAAGTCAGAGCAGTTTTTCTCCTATTATTATTATCGGATTAACTTTCGCAACTTTTCTAATCAGAACCTGGCTCATAATATATCTTGCAATTTCTGACATACTCATTTCTATGGCTTTAAGAACACCAAACTGTTTTTGCTTTTGTATTGTAATCACGTAGAAAAATACACCTAATACTGCCGCAGAGATTATCACCAGTACCCACAGAATCATCTTGATGGTTAGCTGCTCAGCGGCGTACCCGGGAAGATTATTAACTACTGTTGCTTTATCAAGCACTTCTACGCCCTTAATATTGATATTTTCGATAGCCGAGCCCTGAACAGCGTAATGTGACCTGAATATGACCAAAAATAAACGAAATTATCCTAATACATGAAACTATAAATATAGCTTTCTACTATGTGATTTGGTCACAGATATTAATTTATAAATCATTATAATTAGGATTAAGATAAGTTTTGTAAACGAGGAGGAAGAAAATGTTTGGCTTATTAAAGAAGGATGATAGCAAGGTAATCAATGTAAATGACATAGACAGCCTTATTGGTAAGGTTGAACTAATTGATATCAGAGAACCGTATGAATATAGAAGCGGAAGCATTAAAACTGCTATAAACATACCAATGGGTAATTTGCTAACAAGCCCTGCAAAATATTTGGCAAAAGACAAGACGTACTATATTATGTGTCAGTCAGGTGGAAGAAGCGGCAGGGCTGCAAGGGCCCTTTCTAAAGAAGGCTTCAATGTTATTAATGTTGCCGGGGGGATGGGTTCCTATGTCGGAGTGAACAAAAAATAAATATTTAGCTTAGGGGGGAGTATTTCATGGGAAGAAAGATATTGATTATTGGCGGCGTTGCCGGTGGAGCATCCGCAGCTGCAAGACTAAGAAGAAATAGTGAAGATGATCAGATTATTATGTTTGAAAGGGGACCTCATGTCTCATTTTCCAACTGTTCACTCCCTTACCACTTGAGCGGAATGGTCAAGGATGCAGATGATTTGATTTTAATGAATCCTGAGCTGTTTTTAAAACAATATAATATAGATGCACGTGTAAATAGCGAAGTTATTGCTATTGATAGACAAAACAAAACTGTAAAAGTTAAGAAGGTGGATTCGGAGGAATACTATACCGAAAATTACGATAAATTGATATTATCGCTGGGAGCTTCTCCAATTGTACCTAAGTTTCCCGGTATTGAAAATTTAAATGTATTCACAGTGCGAAATGTGGTTGATATTAACCGATTGTATCAATATGTAAAGCATATGTATACCAAGGACATTACGGTCATCGGTGGTGGATTTATAGGAGTTGAAGTTGCCGAGAACTTAAGCGAGGCAGGCTACAGTGTAACGCTGATAGAAGCCTCCGATCAAATCCTCAGACCCTTTGATTATGATATGGTCCAAATCTTCCATAAAGTATTGATGGATCATAAGGTGAACTTAATTGTCGGAGATAAGGTAGAGAGCTTTGAGGAAAGTAAGGTCATCTTAGCTTCTGGTAAAACTGTAAAAGCCGGTGCTGTGGTAATGGCTATAGGGGTGTCTCCTGAAACCTATCTTGCCAAAGAAGCCGGTCTGGAAATAGGGGAAACAGGTGCCATCAAGGTGGATAAAAACTATCGTACCAATGACCCGGATATCTATGCAGTTGGCGATGCAATTGAAGTATATAATGCATTGACTCATACCATGACAAAATTATCCTTGGCTGGTCCTGCATTAAAGCAGGCAAGAGCAGCTGCAGATCACATTAATAATAAGAATACCTTGAACAAAGGGTATATTGGTTCTTCTGCAATAAAAGTATTTGAGTATAATGGGGCATCTACCGGATTGAACGAAGGCTTAATTAAGGCACAAAACATAAAAATCAATTATGACATTGTTCGTGTAATTCTATCGGATAAAGTGGGACTTATGCCCGATGCGGCACCAATGCATTTTAAATTGCTATTTGAGGTTCCTACAGGGAAAATTTTAGGAGCTCAGGCAATTGGAAAAGGGGATGTTACAAAGAGAATTGATATTGTTGCCACTGCAATTAAGTTTGGGGGAACACTAGAGGATTTAAAGGATCTGGAATTTAGCTATGCACCTCCCTTTACCACAGCAAAGGATATCGTAAATTACGCAGGCTATGTGGGCTCAAATCTTTTAAATGGTGACTATAAGCAGGTGAATGTGGATAAGGTAAGGGAGCTTGTTGAAAATAATAATATCATTATTGATGTAAGAGAAGTCAATGAATTTAAGAGAGGGCATATTAAAGGAGCAATCAATATACCGCTAAGTGAACTTAGGAAAAGAACAGATGAAATTCCAAAAGACAAACCGGTATATCTACACTGCCGAACCGGTCAACGCAGCTATAATGCAACCTTGGCACTTCAGAATATGGGCTTTCGCAACGTTATTAATATAACAGGCAGCTTTTTAGGAATTTCTTTTTACGAATACTATAATGACAAAATGAATGGAAGAGAAAGCATTGTAACGGAATATAATTTCAGATAAAGTAATCAATGGCCTGTGTGACCTTATCACAGTATAAAAACCAGAATATCTGTATAATAAAATCATAAGAACTAAAAAGCAAAATAAAACAAAGACATAATGATTTAAGAAAGGGGAATGAATATGAGTGTATTAACAATAACACAGGATAATTTTGAAAAAGAGGTTATCAATTCAGATAAACCGGTACTAATAGACTTCTGGGCACCCTGGTGTGGCCCCTGTAGGATGGTAGGACCCATAGTTGAGCAGGTTTCAGAAGAGGTAAATACCACAGCCAAGGTAGGTAAGGTGAATGTGGATGAGCAGCCGGAGCTTGCACAGGCCTTTAAGATCATGAGTATCCCGACACTTGTTGTGATTAAAAATGGGAAAGTGGCTCAGCGTACCGCAGGAGTTAAATCAAAGGATGCTATTTTATCAATGATTCAATAACATACTTGAAGTCCCTGCACTCCCGCTTTACTAATGACGTTATGTTAATAAATACTGACAGGTATACGAAAAAGAGTAGAGTACGAAAAATGTACTTTACTCTTTTTCAATATATGTAATAAATTGTTTTAGGTATATGGTGTTATTGTGTAAAACTGCAGATACTTATTCTATCAAATTTCTAAGTTTGTCCTTGTCTACAATATGAATCACGCCTCTGGATTGAGTTAAAATGCCGTTGGCTTGAAATACCTTTAGCATACGGGATACTACCTCTCTGGCACTGCCGATGTATTTGGCAATTTGCTCCTGAGTAAGGTGCAGGGCAGTAGATTTTGTTTTTGTAGTCTCATCTAAAAGAAAGATGGCTAACCTTTTGTCAAAGCTCATAAACAATATTTGCTCCATTGCCCACATTACATCAGAAAAGCGCTCCACAGTATTCTTGTATGCGAAATTTTCAACATACACGTTGTTACTGCTTAGCTTACTAAAGGCTCCAATATTTATTAAGTAAGCATCGGTATCAAATTCAGCATCTATATGTACATCAAAGGTAATGCTTTTTAAAATACAGGAGGCCGAAAGCACACAGATATCCCCAGGGGAAAGACGGTATAAGGTTACCTCACGTCCATCTTCTGACAAAATATAGACACGTAAAGCACCATTTCTTATAAGTAGAACACCAATACACTCATTGTCAGTACTATAAAGATTATAGCCTTTACTATAGGATACTGTTGAAATGCTATTCTCCATTAATTCAATTTCAGCTTCCTTTAATTTATCCCAAAAAGGAAGCTTAGATCTGATGTATTCCAAATCAATCTGTTTTATCACAGCATCCCCGCCAATCAAGTTTATATTATAGTAGATTTTATCATTAATAAACAAGAAAATAAAGCGATAAGCAAGCTTCGCGGTTTTATAGTATGCTGTTTCAACCGGAAATATGTGATATTGCTATGTTTGTGGCAGACTTCACAAATAAATTTGTTAAGCCAGTGGAGAATTACAGGCAATTACATTGTGAACAGTTATGAGTTATGTGCCTGATTTTCCGAGTGGAAGCATGACCTTCAGAGTAAAGAGACCATCCTGAGGGGTGAATATTGCCTGACCGCTGTGGGCATCGGCGATGGCTTCGATGCTCCGCGTTCCGTAGCCATGTCCCTCAAGAGAAGATTGCGGGAGCCCGTCCTTCATAGCAACTACACCTCCATAGGGGTTCTCAATTAAAATAAGCAGATTGCCTTTATGTACCGTGATCTTTACAGACACGAACCTATTCTCCGAATCGAGGGAGCTAGCAGCGGAGATGGCGTTTTCAAGACCGTTTGAGAGTAAGGAGCAAAGCTCTGTGTCACTTAATGATACTGAACTGGGAAGCTTGGCATCCACTGTCATCGTCACTCCTGCTTGCTTTGCCTTTGTAGAAAAGGTTGAAAAAATCAAATTGACTGTATCGTTTTCACAAAAGCGGATCGGTGTGATTGCATCAATATCGGACTGCGCAGTTTTTAGATACATTCTTATTTTATCAATATTACCTTCTGAAGCCATGCCTTGTAAGATTACGAAATGATGGCGCATATCGTGCCGGTAGGCAGCAGCCATATTCTGCATCTGCCGCTGAGACACAAGCTCCGAATGGGCACCTTGGAGCTGAGCAGCCAACATATCCCGTTCCTTGTGGGCTCGCACCTGCTTTTGAATTTCTACGTAGTAAAGGAAAATAAACACGAAATAAACCACAGACAGAACAGAGGGCATGAACTGAACTGCTCCATTTATGCCTTGGTAAAGCAAATCTGTATAAATTGTGGTAATGTAATCGAATAAATAGTAAAACAACGGTACAGCCCCGAACAGGAGGCAGGATTTAGTTGATCTCTCCATCAGCTGTATAAGAGTTCCCGCTACATATCTTTTTAATAGGTAATATGCCAAAAATGAGGCTGCGATATAGCAAATATGCTCACTTAGCTTACTACTTAAGATTGTCCCCCCAATACCGCTGATCCAACGGGGTACTTGACAGCAAAGATATGCGGTGAGTACGCTGACAGTGGAAATCAACCAAGGGCGTTTCATAAATATGACAAGAAAAATAGCCAGAGGAAAATGGACAATCAGGGGATATAATTTTGCAGTTAAATCAATGCCAAAGATCCACCAGCAGAAAAATTGCACACTAAGAAGAACTACACAGGAGCAGACAAAAACAATATTGTTCTTCCGCGTGCGCTCAATTCCCGCGAAGCAGACCGAAAGGGCTACTCCAAAAATAAGAGAAAAGCCATAGCGTATGAGTCCAATGTAGGTTATTATCATTTGATACCGCCTCTCCTGTCTTGCTCCAGTTCTGCTACCTCAGAGAATAGGAACTGTGTATATGCTGTTCGGACTTGTGGATAGGCCGCTCTGGACACGGGAACAAGCCGTCCTGACGCGGTTACAAGCTCTCCATGTCTCAGCTCCTTCACCCACTGCAGATTCACGAGATAGGAGCGATGCACCTTAATAAAACCGGGCCTTTTTAGCAGGGTCTGTTCAAAGTTTGCCAGGCTACCTGCTACCTCCTGAGTTCCGCCGTCCACCAAGTAAAAATATAATTTTTTTGAACTGACCTCTATGTATTCTATTTTCCCATAGGGGAGGCTAAACACGCTGGAATGGGTTTTGATGCACAAGGCGTCCTCGGGCTTTTTGACATCGTCCAGCAGCCTGTCCAGGATGGGGTAGAGCTTTTCTTCTGAGACAGGCTTTAAAAGGTAATAGTGCGCTCGCACACTGTAGCTCTCCACCGCGAACTCAGGCGAGGAGGTCAAGAAAATGATCTGTATGCTACTGTTTTTCTGCCGGATTTCGCGGGCTGCCTGCATACCGTTTATGCCGGGCATCAGCATATCCAGCAGGAGTACATCGTAATCCCTACTGCACATTGAAGCCAAAAGCTCTGTGGCATTCAGAAAGCTAACATAAGAAAGCCATGTCTTCCGATCATTTCGATACGACTCCAGCAGCGAAGCAACTTGCAGTAAGTAGCGACTATCATCGTCACAAATAGCAATTTTCAGCCTATCCACCTCCTCTTTTTTGATATAGTCATTTTACTATAATATGTTAACTTCTTCAACCGTACTAACTACCGTTCAGGTCGAAATCCCCTACAATTCATGACAAAAACGTTTATTGAGCTGTTATTTTGGTATTCTTTTAACAATAAGAGAGGTGTGATGCGGGGTGACAAATTTAATTGCTTATTTGGTTGCAATCATCTGTGTTGCGGCATTTGTGACCATCTGGTTTAAAACAGTCTATGCCGAGCTGTCGGCAAAGCGAAAATGCATTGCGGAGCTTAGTGAGCAGCTTCGTCTCCATGAGGGGCTGTATGTCCAAGCAAAGGAAGGTTCTGATTTGCAGGCAGCAAATGACATGCTGGAAACCAGTCGGCTGCTCTGCCGTGAGGCAGCCAAAAACTATAACCATATCCTGCATAAGCCAAAGAACTACGTCCCGGCACTGTTTATGGGCTTTAGGCCTGTGGACGAGGAATAATGCAATGCTCTGTGAGGAGCAAACGTTGTTAGTTATCGATAATTATCAGTTAATTCTAAATGAGCTTTCAGATACACTTAATAATTTTTTTTCTAACCACTTCAATAGTAATTTTCATATTGTTATCATTATCCAGCCTCTCAAAAGGAAAAAAGCCATAAACACCACAATCAATTTTCGCAAGCTATTTAAGAAATGGTATTTTGTAATATGTTCTCCTTCAAATAACCAAATTATAGATAAGGCATAATATATGACGATTTTGACAGCTAAATCTAATACAGTTTGCAAATTTAGCAGTTCTTGCTGAAACCATGCCTAAGAGTATGGTTTGGAAGTAGAATTTTAATCATACAGATAACTATAATTGAAGTACACTTTCAGAATAGCCTCATTTTTCGGATTAGCCGAAAAGGGGACTATTCCGGTCATACGCAGCAGTAACTTTTTTGTTTTCCATTCCATAATTGTGGTATATGTATATAGTATGTTATTATTTGATCATCCTGTCGCTCACAGTATAATTCAAAACCAAAATTGAAGGAGGAAAATTTTATGTCAAACGACAAGTACACATCAATCGTAAACCTTGATTTCCAGTACGCACATAGGTTTATGAACTGGCCGAGAGAAGCAAAGCACCTTCACGGGCACTCAGGTCTTTTAACTATTGAACTTGAGGACACCGTAGATCCGGTAACAGGATTTGCACACGCTTGTAAAGATGGATTTAAAAAAGCGTGGGAAGTTTGTGACCATTTCCACCACGCGACATTGTTTCAGGAAGGCGACCCACTTCTTGACGCGGTTCTAGCTGTATACGAGAAGGAAGGCATTACTAATGACCCAGAGCATTGTGTTCCTCTTAAAAAGATTGACCACGAGCTTGCTTGGTCATACCCGGAGTACAGAATAGTTGTGACCAAAAAGGTTTCTACTTGTGAGAATCTTTGCGAACTTTTCTACGAGCTTCTTAAAGACAAGATGCCTATTAAGAAAATTACTTTCCGCTCATCTTCTATGAATGCAGCGTCGAAAGAATTTAAGTAAAAAAAGTCCTATTAAGTTAAAGGCGTGGACACATTTAATATGGTTCTATGTCATAGTTGAGGTAGAACAGTAAACTGAAATTATACCAAAGAGTCAATTACTTTAATAAGTAGCTGGCTCTTTGTTTGTTTGTAAGGTATGTGGAATTCTATGTCTGAAGCTATCAAAGTACCGGTACCCTAAGCACTGAAATACTACATTCACAGAATATGGGAATGCTTTGCAGCAGGCTACAGGGATAGTATATGTTATATAAGAAAGGGTGCTGGATACTTCAGTCCCAAATAGCTAGTCATGTGGCTGCTGTAATAAAGCGCCGGTCACATGGCTTTTAGAATTTTGTTGTCTCCAATCCCTTGGTGTCATCTTCATAATTTTCTTAAAATGTCTGTTAAAGCTGGATAGAGACTCATATCCAACCAGCATTGACACTTCCAGAACAGGTGTATCGGTACCGGTAAGCATGACTGATGCCATTCGGATTCTGAAGTCGCAAATATAGTCGTAGGGTGCTGTACCCATGGCTTTGATAAAGGTTCTCCTAAAATTGGTTACACTCATCCCACATAGTTCTGCCAGCTTTGGTATATCAATTCGCTTATTATAGTTTTTAAGTATATGGTTTAGTACAGGAGATATACGAAGCACAGTGTTGCGCTTGAATTGATTATTTCCGGTGTTAATTGGAGAAATCAGCCGTGACAGCTTTGACAGCAAGCATAAGACCAGACCTTTAACTGCAGCCTGGTGCATGTCTCCCGCTCCTTGCATTTCCTCAATAATTATCCTGACGGTATTTACAATTCCAGGATCATCTTCGCTGCTTACAATATTCTTGAAGCCTTGGCTGCCGTTCAGACAGTTCATAATCCGGAGAAGTCCATCACCGGCCATATCCCGCAACAGCTGTACAGGATCCAGTGTAACGAAATACCAGACACTTGGATTTTCAGGGTGGCTCTTGGCAATATGAATTTCATTATGAAAAATTATACTTACATCCCCTGCCGAAAAGGGTATGACTTTATCATCTACAACAAATATACCCGACCCGCTTATGCAATAGCCGATCTCCAGAGCATTATGGTAATGAAGATAGGTCAGGGGATTGGAATCAATTGTATATGTGTATTTTCCCAAACCCTTCACAGGAAAATCCGATTCGAACTCAAAGGGATCATACAATAACTCAAGCTCAGTTGAAAATCTTTTAATAGATTTTGGTTGTTTTTGCATAGTTATTGCTCCTTTTTAGTAAGAATTAATGCTTATTTAATATTATACTACAATTAAGCTGAATACTGGCAGGTATCATTAATGGATTTACATAATATTTATGGCAATCTCTATAGATTTACATAATGCTTATTAATTTTTTGAGTTATGCTATTCTTGGATTGTTTTGAATGTGAATGAGCCTTCAACTCAAAATGGCCTATAATCAAAATATAGAACCTGTTAGTTGCGACAGACCAAGGTCTATTTAAATCTATATTATATCGGGGGCATGTAAATATGATAACACATGAAGGATTAAGGCAGCTTTTGAAAGGTGTTCTTTTTGACAAAATGCAGCAGGGGCATGACACTGAGAATTTATATGAGGAACTTAAGGCTATTCCTAAAAGCTATGATGCGTTATTTACATTTGGTGACAGGCTAACTAATTTACCATTTAGGAAGGATTGGCAATTTGTTGAACCCAGCAGTCTTGAAGAAATATGGAGAGAATGTGACCCGTCACGTCCGATGGGTGCAATTGCCCAAATAGATTTAGCTGAAGCTAAAAAAAGAGTTGAAACAGCGTTTTATGGGTCAGTATGTGGATGTATTCTCGGAAAGCCCCTTGAAGAAGCGCCATATCCCGATCTGTACGAAATAAGGAAGGCATTGGAGAGTGTGGGAAAATGGCCTATGAATGACTATGTATCAGAGGACATCCTTGAGGCAATGGGAAGAAGAAATATTTCATGGACAGAGACAACAAAAGGTAAAATAAGCTTTGTTGCCCAGGATGATGACATAACCTACACCATAATGGGAATGCTGCTGCTTGAGAAATATGGTACAGCATTCACAAAGGATCATATCAGACAGCTATGGATAGAAAACCTTCCGATTTATACAACCTGGGGTCCTGAAAGAGCAATGCTCCTTAGGGCTGGAATAAGTTCAATTGCTTATGACGAAGCCGATAAGGTTGAAAATTGGGCTAGTTTTTTAAATCCGGGAGATGAGTTTTGTGGGGCTCTTATAAGAGCTGATGCATATGGGTATGCTTGTCCCGGAAGACCTGCACTTGCTGCTGAATTAGCATGGAAGGATGCAAGCTGGACTCACAGACGAACAGGTATATATGGAGCTATGTTTATTGCAGCTGTTATTGCTAGTGCGCAGGTAGTAAAAGACCCACTCGAAATTTTTAACATCGGTCTGAAATATGTTCCACAAAAAAGCAGATTTTATAAGATAGTGAGTGATTCCTTAAATGAGGTTTCAAAGGCAAAAGACTGGGTGGACGGGTATGGAAGGATACACGCAAAGTATGAGGAGTATTCAGCCTGCAGAGTTTATCAGGAGGTTGGTACTGTCATAAATACACTCAGATTTGCAGAAAACGTTGCGGATGGTATATGTAAGCAGGTGAGTCAAGGAAATGATACCGACAGCTTTGGAGCAACTGCAGGTTCAATACTGGGAGCGTATTTTGGACCTGATCACTTTGATACCAAGTGGTTGGAGCCCTTCAATGATGATATCTATACCACAATTAACGGCTTTATGGAAAGAAGACTTTCAAAGGTTGCTGAACGAATGACCACGCTTCCGGAGTTGATACTAAAAGAATTGGAAAACTAGTAAAAGTAGTAAGATTCTTTGATAACAAGGGGGTTGTTTTATGTTAATGGAGAGGCTTTATTATCTCAGGCATGGAGATAATGTAGATCAAGAATGGCTGCAATGTATGGATGAGGGTAGAGATGTTGCCGGCTTCAAACCATTGGTTGATGAAATCAAAAGTATGGAGCCTAATGATCCTGAGAGGGAAATCAAGGCTATAGAGCTATACGAGAAAATGAATGCTGTAAGTGTATCTCCGGAGTACAAATATGTAGAACCTTCGGAAATTGGACAGATAAAACTGGCAAGACCCCAATACAACGTTGATACTCTGCTAAACCGAACTCTCGGTAAAGAGGAGCTGTTTGACAAGGTTTACGGAGCATGGCTTGGAAGATGCAGTGGCTGTCTGCTTGGTCAGCCGGTGGAAGGCTGGAAAAGATCAAATATAAAAGGGTTGTTGGCAGAAACCGGGAACATACCACTTAACTACTATATTTCAAATGATGTAGAGGATAGCATAAAAGAAAAATATTCAATGAATCCAAAAAGCAATTGGATAAACCGGATAGAATGTGCCCCCATTGATGATGATTTGAACTATACAATAATAGGGTTAAAGACTCTGGAGAAGTCAGGAGTGAACTTTACATCCTACGATATAGCCGAAACCTGGTTGGACAGCTTACCCTTATTTGGGCTGTGTACTGCAGAAAGGGTTGCATACAGAAACTTATCAAACTTGATTTTTCCTCCCATGTCTGCTGAATACAGAAATCCATACCGTGAGTTAATTGGCGCTCAAATCAGGGCCGACATATTCGGATATGTAAATCCGGGCTGTCCTGAAGGTGCGGCAGAAATGGCATGGAGGGATGCAACTGTTACACACACTAAAAATGGCATATATGGTGAAATGCTTATTGCAGCCATGTTGGCTTCAGCAGCAGTTATTAAAGATACTAAGGCCATAGTAAAAATCGGCCTTTCGCAAATTCCTGAGAATTGCAGGTTAAGCGAACTGATTAATGAACTGCTCGGTTGGTATGAAGAGGGAGTGTCCTGGGAAGAGGTAATTGAAAATGTCCATATGAGATATAGGGATAATGTAGAGCATGATTGGGTTCATGTTATACCAAATGCGATTCTTGTCTGTGCTGGCTTGCTATATGGTGAGCTTGATTACGTAAAATCAATGGAGATTACTCTCCTTGGAGGACTGGATACAGATTGCAACTGCGCTACTCTGGGATCCATATTAGGAATGATACTTGGTGCTAATGGTCTTCCAAGTAAGTGGATATTGCCTTTAAAGGATACACTTAAATCAAGTGTTATGGATTTTGAAAAGGTAAAGCTTTCTGATTTGGCAAGAAGGACTGTTGAAATTGCTATAGGGAAAGAATGAAAGTGAGAAAAGAATTCCGGCTGTACCGGGATGGATTATTTGTTGATAGACAGTTGGGACGTATTACAGTTATCCAATTAAGGTCAGGTAACACACTTCAGGCTTCAGGCAAGTGTGTACCTGACCTTTGTTTGTTCGAGAATTAAATTATTCACAAAGTCTAATATAATTGATATAATTTATTGGAAGCTAGTGACAACTAATTAAATGGCTGAGAGGAAGAATAACTTTGAATATAAGAGAAATTGCGAAGGATGCCGGTGTATCTATTGCTACTGTGTCAAGGGTCATAAATGGGAAAACTGATGTAAGCCCTGAAACAAGGGAGAAGGTTCTTAAAATTGTCAGAGAAAAGGACTTTAAGCCCAAGACAGCTACATTATCTATGTCCGATAATATAGGCATTTTTTTAGGTAACAGTAAAACCGAGATTTCAAATCCGTACAGTTCTATTGTATTAAGCGGTATAGCTAACGCAATATTCAACAGGGACTATATCCTGAACCTTATTCCTTCTTTGAAAATATCGAAAGATGGTACCGACTTTTTTAACTTCTGCAACTCGAGAAATATCTGTGGAGGCATATTTATTTCTACCAGCCAGGATGATGTATATATAAAGGAACTTGCTAAGCATGTGCCAATTGTTGTTGTTGGAAATGATTTTAAGGATTCTGAGGAAGTTGGCAGTGTGCGAAGTGATAATTTTACAGGAGCTTATGAAGCAACAAAGCAGCTTATCAAAATGGGGCATAAAAATATAGTGCTTGTAATGGCTGATCTTATTTATCTGGATCACAAGGAAAGATATGAAGGCGCAAAAAAAGCATTGGAGGAAGAAGGACTTGAAGTAAGCAGCTACAATATTATGGATTCTTACTTCTTCAATGATACCGATTTGCATTATAAGCTTGACTTTATTGTCAAAAACGCTAAACCGGATGCTTTTTTTGTTGCAGGAGACCAGGAGGCTATAAGAATAATGCGCGTGTTACAGAGTATGGGCGTCAAGATACCTGAGGATATATCCATAATGGGATATGACAACCTGCAGCTGGCAGCAAGCTCAAACCCTCCACTTACTACCGTGAACCAGCCTGTATATGATATAGGGCGGGAAGCCGGGAAGTTGCTTTTAAATATGGTAAGTGATAAGGAGTATAAGCCAAGAAAGCTACTCCTCCAAGCAAATTACCTTATGATGAGAGAATCGGTTATGCCTAGAAAATAGTAATCTCTCGGGTATAAGCTCTATGAGGGCTTAAAGAAGTATTAAGAGATTAATATATCGCATTAATTAATTTGGGATTGTTATTCAATGAATAGAATTATTCAAAAATAAGAAATGTAGGCTGCGAATATGGAGAATATAATTGAAACAACACAGGCCGAATTGCTCAAAGAACAAAAGCCTTTGATTACAGCAAGTAAAAGTTAAGATAGGCGCTGGTGCATACCATTATTGAGCTGTCTGGCTCAAGGGAGATGGCTGGAATCTATCGCTGTAAATATAGTAGTATTAGGTCATAAAAAACGGGTTGGATTATTTCAATCCGCTTTTTTATTGTGCGCCGTTGAGCCAGATACAAGAATATAGAACGGCACTTCAAACAGTTGCCATATTTATAGGAGCTGAAGGTAGGGATAAGTTTAAGGTTTTTGATTAGGCAACAGCAGCCTCTGTCAGAACTGAATATATTTAATGTAACAGTTACGGAAATAAAACGTAAACAGCTGTATTGTTGCGGTTAATAAGTTGCTGTAAAATTACAATGGCCCTTATACTCATGAGCATCTTAAAGACCACAATATTGGTTTATTTGGAAAAATCCTTATAATGGAGAGATCTACAGCCGCCGCAGCAAGAGGAGAGACTAGTGTGAACAGTGGATAAAAAGTTAATTTCAGGGAAATCTGTATACTAGTAATAGTCGTATTTGCCCCTGTGTTTGTAACAAAATAGTTATTTGAAACATTATCGTAAATAAATGAAACAGTTACGAAAAAACTATTTACAAATGTGAGCTGTTGTGATATTGTTTTATTAACGAGTTAATGAAACAGGATTATCTGGGGGTAGAAGTTTGAATATCAGAGAAGTTGCAAAAAATGCGGGTGTCTCTATAGCTACTGTGTCTAGAGTAATAAATGGTAAAACAGAGGTAAGTGTTGAAACCAGAGAGAAAATCCTTAAAATTCTTAAGGAAGAGGATATTAAACCTAAGACAAATACACTTTCTGTTAATGACAATATAGGAATATTTCTTGGAAGCAACACTACTGAGATTTCAAACCCATATTGCTCTCTTGTACTTAGCGGCATTGCCAGTGTGATCTTTAACATAGATTTCAATTTGACTCTCATTCCTTCTCTAAAAATATCCAAGGACGGTGGGGATTTTTCTAAATTCTGCAATATGAGAAATATTGTAGGGGGAATATTCTTCTCATCTACTCAGGATGATGTTTATATAAAAGAGCTGGCAAAGCATGTACCTATAGTAGTTGTAGGGAATGAGTTCAAAGATTGTGAAGAAGTCGGAAGCGTGAGAAGTGATAATTTTACCGGTTCCTATGAGGGTATAAAGCAGCTTATAAAGCTTGGCCATAAGGAAATTCTTCTTGTTATGGCGGATATGCATTTTCTTGACCATGCCGAGAGATATGAAGGTGCAAAAAAAGCACTGGAGGAAGCAGGCTTACCACTAAGTAAACATAACATATCAGATTCATACGCTTTTAGTGACAGTGATTTGGTCTACAAGCTTGATTTTATAATAAAGGATCAAAAGCCGGATGCTATTTTTGTTGGGGGAGATCAGGAGGCTATCAGAGTCATGCGGGTATTGCAGAGTATGGGCATAAAAATACCTGAGGCCATGTCTGTTATGGGATATGATAATCTTCAGCTTGCCGCAAACTCAAATCCGCCTCTGACAACTGTAAACCAGCCTATTTACGACATAGGTAGAGAAGCCGGTAAATTACTTATAAATATGATAAATGATAAAGAGTACAAGCCGAGGAATATACTTCTTGGATCAAACTTCCTAATGATGAGAGAGTCAGTACGAGAGCTAATATGATAAATACTTATTTTGTGAGGAAAATATGCGTGAGTGTTTTAGGATAGACTTTGGTAGCTCAAATGTGAAGATATTTGAGCAAGTAAGAAGCTCCGGTATATCAAGGCTGATACTTGAGAGGTATACTGATGAGCACTGTGTGAGGAGGTGATAAGCGTGAAAGTGAAAGTATTATACGTACCACTGGATGAGCGACCATGTAATTATGTCTATCCACAGAATCTTGCGGATATGACAGAGGATATTCAACTGCTTAAACCACCTTTTGAATATATGGGAAAAATAAAAAGACCCAGTGATACAGAAAAAATGTGGGAGTGGCTTTTTGAAAATGTTAAAGAGTGCGGTTATGCCATTATATCCATTGACGCACTGTTTTATGGAAACATAATTAATTCAAGAATTCATAATAAAACCCTCGGTGACTGTGACAAGTATTTGAATAATCTGAGGAAGCTAAAGGAACTTAATCCCAAACTGGAAATCCATGGGTTCAACCTTGTTGCAAGAGCGGCTGCTTATAACAGTGACGCCGAGGACCCCTCATATTGGAAGGACCATGGATACGATATTTGGAAATGCGGATATCTTAAAGATAGAATAGAAGCGGGTAGTGGGTCAGAAGAAGAAAAATCAGAGCTTGATTTATTAATCAGTAAAATTCCAAGGGAATATATGGAGGATTTCCTCAACAGAAGGCGAATAAACAATTATGTAAACAAAATGTGCCTTAAATTGGTAAAGGAAAGTGTAATTGATTATCTAGTAATTCCGAAGGATGACTGTTCTGAGTTCGGTTATGCAACATTAGAACAGAATGAGCTTTCCAAAGAAATAAGTAAACATAGAATATCAGATAGAGTTATGGTATATCCCGGTGCCGATGAAGTAGGGAGTGTGCTCTTAACTAGAATCTTTAATAAAATTAAGGGATATACGCCAAAAATATATGTCAAATACTCTTCCACCTATGGGCCCACAATTGTACCCAAGTATGAAGATCGACCCTTGAATGAAAGTATAAAGTCACAAATTTCATCAATTGGCGGCATTATGGTAACTTCTGCAAGTGAATCTGATTTGCTGCTGGCAGTACATTCCCCCGGAAGATACATGATAGAGGCAATTGATCAATACACAAAGGACAGAAGCTTCACAAACTATACAAATATAACGGAAATGATTAACTACTTACTTTTTTACAGAAGTACTTATGGAAAACCTTATGCAATTGCCGACGTTGCTTTTAGTAATGGTTCGGACAGTGAATTTATGAGGCTGGCCAGAAAATGCGGAGTGTTTGAAAATGTATGTGCATATGGAGGTTGGAATACGTCTCAGAATACAATCGGTTTAGCTTTGGCACATGGTTGTTTGTGCAGCCATTACAAAATGTTTGATAATAATGAAAATAAAATGAGAATTTCTATCGAATTCTTATTAAAGAAAATTGTTTCTGATTGGTTTTTACAAGCGGACGTCACCCCGGAATTACTAGCCAGAAAAGCTGATTTCCCCCACATAGATTATTATCATCTATGTGATCACAAGGAATATATGGAAAATGTAATCAAAGATATGCTTCAAAAGCTGATAGATAACGAATTGGAAGGAAAATTCTTTGGAAGTCAAGTAAAGTTGTCAGACCTGAATCTTCCATGGGATAGAATATTTGAAGCAGACCTCAGGTTCAAGTTTATATAACGATAAATAGCCTTTATTAGTATTGTTTTTAGTGAAATACATCATTTCTGATAGACATTTGAAAGGTAGGGATATCTTTGAATATAAAAGAGAAAAAGAGAGGTGCAATAGCTAGGAACATAATATATAACAAATATATTTACATAATGTTAGTTCCTGCAATAATATTTTATCTCATATTTTCATATTATCCGATGTATGGTGTTACGCTAGCTTTTAAAGAGTTTAACTTCAAATTGGGTATAATGGATAGTCCATGGGTAGGCTTCGAAAACTTTAAAGATCTAATATACGACAAAGAAATGAGGAGTGTTTTTCTTAACACAGCTATTATAAGCTTTGGTAGAATAATATTTCAGTTTCCCATTCCCATAATTCTTGCTATCTTACTAAACGAGATGAGAATGCGGAGGTATAAAGGCGTACTTCAGACCGTGTTCACTTTTCCACATTTTCTTTCTTGGGTAATATGTGCAGGAATCATTAAGAACTTTCTGCGAACCGATGGATTTGTTAATGTAATAATTCAAGCATTGGGCTTTGAACCTATTCCATTTCTCATGAAAGCCGAGTTGTTTAAACCGATAATATTCATGACTGACATATGGAAGGAAGCCGGATGGTCTACCATAATATATTTGGCTGCAATAACTGCAATAAATGGAGAATTATTTGAAGCTGCCACGGTAGATGGTGCCAACAGGTTTCAGAAGATAATATATGTTACTCTTCCTGCTATATCCGGAACAATATGCTTTTTGCTCATATTGAGTATAGCAAATATCATGAATGCGGGCTTCGATCAGATATTTAACATGATGAATTCTGTAGTGAAATCCTCAGGGCAGATTATTGATACATATATATACGAAATAACCTTTCAAAGGGCACCGGACTATAGTTTCAGTACAGCGGTAGGATTATTTAAATCGATTATTAACTTCTCGCTAATTTTTGTAGCCGATAGAATTATTCGAAAAATAGGGGGAAAAGGCATATATGAGTAATCTGGGAAAAGGAAGTGGAATGATATGAAGTCTCGTAAATTTTCTTTGTTTGCCATTATCAATACATTTATTTTAACTGTATACGGTATTATAGTATTCTACCCCTTTTATAATGCAGTGATAGTCTCTATAACCAGCGAGAAGGAGTATGTTACCAGCAAGTTTGCTTTATTCCCAAAAGAACCTACGCTTAATGCATATGTTGAGATATTTAACAGAGGATGGCTGCTGGATTCATATAAGGCAACGCTATTTATAGTAACTATAGGTGTGGTATATTCTATGCTTATGACCATGCTGTGTGCCTACGCAATGTCCAGACCCAGTTTTTTTGGTAAAAAGGCAATACTTAGTTTTATGTTAATTCCCATGTTCTTTTCAGGAGGGCTGATACCTTTCTACCTATTAATAAGAAGCTTGGGATTAATGAATTCTTTATGGGCTATAATTCTGCCGTCAGGAATAAGCACCTTCTATATGCTGCTAATGAAAAACTTCTTTGAGAGTATTCCAAGAAGTCTCGAAGAATCAGCCAAATTGGATGGAGCAAATGACTTCAGAATCTTAATTTCGATAATTGTACCTCTGTCAAAGCCTATCATAGCTACAGTAGTATTGTTTACTCTTGTAGATTTATGGAATGATTGGTACAGGCCAATGTTGTTTATTACCTCAACCAGCAAGCGACCTTTACAGCTTGCACTTAGGGCCATGTTAGCCACAGCCACAAGTAATATGAAATCCGAGGGCAGTTTAAAAGCTCAACAAGTCTACATAGAAGGTGTTAAGATGGCTGCGGTGGTTGTTACTATGGTACCGGTAATGCTTGTATATCCGTTTCTCCAGAAGTATTTTGCAAAGGGTATCATGATTGGAGCTGTAAAAGGGTAAGTAAGTGGGTTTGTTCTAAAAGATTGTTTTACCTCAATTTAAATATTCAGGGCGCGCCAATATTTTTATTAGAGAGGATGCAATAAACGTAATATGCTTTAATTACAGAAAAGAAGAGCAGTTTCGAAAGGTACTAATTTACAAGGAGGCTTTATATGATGAAGAATTTTAAAAGGTGGTTATCTTGTTCTTTGGCTGCAGTACTTACTGTAGGTATGTTGGCTGGTTGTGGCTCGGACGCAAAAAGTAGTGAGCCTACTACCTCAGCAGGATCAACGACAGTTGCTGCTGAGGAAACTGCAGCAAAGTATGACGAAAAAATTGAAATATCCAGTATGGTTGTTGCTGAGCTTGGTTTCGAATCAAGTGATGATTTTACCAACGAAAATGGTGAATTTTTCGATAAAAGATGGAAGATCATTACTGATAAGTTTAATGTAAAAGTAAACTACGTAAAGGCAGACTGGGGCAGCTATCAAGAAAAACTAAGACTTGCATTGGCTTCAAATGACCTGCCTGACGTAACAATGTCTTTCCTTGATGTAAAAGAATATTTTTCATATGTTGATCAGGGTGTAATTAAGACTTTACCAAGCGGCTTTGAAGAGAAGTATCCAAACATAAAGAGAGCTTATGAGTCAGTAACTGCAAGAGACGCTTTAAAGCGTAATGGACAGTATTATGCAATTCCACGTCCCTTGGATATAGGCGGAATTAATTCAGATTATGCACGTTTTATAACCTACCGTAAGGATTTAGCACAGCAGGCCGGGGTCGAAATAAAAGATGCTTATACAGTAGAAGATCTGTATAATATGTTTAGCGCTGTTCAGAAGAAGTTCCCTGAATTAACAGTATATAGCCATATTTGGCCTGATCAGATGTGGTCCATACTTGGAATAAGACAGTTCAGTGACCAATT
Source organism: Bacillota bacterium (assembly GCA_023436515.1). GTDB lineage: Bacteria > Bacillota > Clostridia > Acetivibrionales > DSM-1351 > Ruminiclostridium. The sequence continues at coordinate 5,588 of JAEZIV010000005.1, read as the reverse complement.
TGACAACGGATTTTACCTTAACGAAGCAAGTGGTCAATATGAGTATGCACCAGCAGATCCTAAGCTTGTAGAAGGAATAAAGTGGTTTAAGAAGTTCTACGATGCAGGCTTTATGAATAAAGAGTATCTCACACTTCCTGCATATGAAGCTCGTAATGAATTCAACAATGGTAAGGTATTCTCTTACTACGACGGAGTAGATATATTGATGACCGGTAATGCCAGAGCTGGGTTTAAAAAGCAAAATCCTAGTATGGATGAAAATGAAGCTGTGGATGTTGCATTATTGCTAAATAGTGAAAACAAGCACGTAATAACTGACTCAGGAAACTACTGGTCCGAATTTATCTTTAACAGTAATATATCAGATGAAAAATTTGACAGATTCTGTGCAGTGTTAGACTATTTATATAGCGATGAAGGAATAGATCTAGTGAACTTCGGTATTGAAGGAGAACACTTCAAGAGAAATGGAGATCAAATTGAAATCCTCAGGGCAACTGATCCTGAAACAGGAGCATTTATGCCTTTCAACAAAAATGCTAATTATCTTGATTCAGGCTTCGTACTCTTTGACGGACCACATGCAGGTACTTCAATTTCCTTGAAAAACCCTGTATTTGCTGAAAAGACAAAAGAAAGAATAAAGTTCCTGTTTGAAAAGAGAATGAATGAACCACACATCATAAACAAGTATGATGCTAAAAAGGTTGCATTCGAAGGTCCTAATTTCTTAAAGTACTCACTCAAACCAGGTGACGAAATTAACAGAATTGTTATAAGCAAGAAGGCTGATGAAGTCGAAGCAGAATGGAAAAAGTGGCTTAATGACAACAATGGTACTATTCAGGCTATACTTGATGAGCTAAACGCAAAATAACAACTGGTAAAGTCATAAAATATTCAAATTAAAGGAGAGCAGCATATCTATAGGTAAACATAGATTGTTGCTTTCCTGTTATCCAGACACAAATGGAACTGAATAATTAATAGATGAACCAAAGCTATTGAACTAAGAAAAAGTATTAATTTGATTGTGGGACGCTTCTTAACAATTGGGAGTTTGCTTGATTATTAAGAGCGCCCTACAAATTTATTACTTGGATAAGGGTATGGTGAAAATGTATGGATTGCAACACTAGGATGACAATTATACCGGCATATAGGATCTCCAGGAATACAATTCCCGAAGTCAGGATATCTTCTGCAGAAGCAGCTAAGGTAGAAGTAACTGTACTTAGAGAGAAGCAGGTACTCTTGCAGACGGCACATGCTTTAAGCAGGTGCAAAGAGGAGCAAAAGCTATTTCTTGATATGAAGGACATCTCAGGGCGGATTTTAATAAATTTCGAATTTTACAATGACAATGAAAACTTAATATATGAAGAAGAAGTGGAATATGAAATTATTGATTCCGGCTGTCAATCCACCACCTTGATTGATGGCTGCTGGATAAGTGTGTATCATTGGAGTGAGAGCGAAGCACGTTGGTTCAACGGGGATCTAAAAAAGCTTACTGATGAGGATTGGAAGAAAAAGATTTACTATATGAACGAGGTTGGCATAAAGGGAATTATTCTCCAGAATGTATTCCATTGTGATGAATATGCCGGAAAACATGATATGACAGTAGAGAATTATAGAGGTTTGGCTCTCTATCCTTCAAAACTATTTGAAGAAAGATACCCAATTGCAGCTAATGATCCCATAGAGGCAATATTGTCTGCTGCTGATGAATGCGGGATGAACGTTTTCTTAGGCGTGGGTCTTTTTGCCTGGTTTGATTTTTCTCCGCAGGCATTGGAGTGGCATCTGGCTGTGACTAAAGAGCTATATGAGATGTATGGTAAGCATAAATCTCTATATGGCTGGTATATTTCAGCAGAAATATTTGGAGCCCTTTATTACGACTATCCCCATGTAGAAGGTGAAAAATACACTGATATTGTTAACTTCTTCAGAGACTACAAGAAATATGTTAATGTCCTGACTCCTACAAAGCCTGTTGCCATGGCTCCAAATAATATAAGGTTCCATGAGTTTGCAAAGGAATGGAAGGAAATTCTCGAAAATATTGATATACTAATCCCTTTTGCTTTTGCGAGAGATCCGGAAAACCTTAACATGAAGGAAATTCAAGAAATATGTGATACCTGTGGAACGCATTTTTGGATAGATATGGAGATGTTTGCTTGGCCGTTGGATAATGGACTTGTTCCAAAAACAACCGAGGAGCTCATAAAAGAAGTAAGGTTTTATGATGGTCAGGAACAGATATATGGATATCAGTTCACCGGATTGATGAATGCTCCAGAGGATACCTATAATTTGGGCGGAAGTCTGGCTAAAGACCTATTTAAAGGCTATAAGAAGTATTACAAGAGTATTACAGGTTGATAATTCCTTAATAAACATGCTATAACACCTGTATTAAGGAGGAACAAGATGAATAATTTTGATTATAAAGCCCATAATGCTGAAGTAAAGGAAGTATGGGAATCCTACCATAGGGGTCAACCCATACGCATACCTATGATCCTAGGTTTAAGCAGCAGATATTTCATGTTTAATGAAGCAACCAACCCTAAAAATATTTCGTATAAGGAATATACAGAAAATCCTGACCTGATGTTTGAGCTTCAAGTACGATTTGAACACTTCAGAAGGATGAACATTCCAGCAGACCATGAAATGGGACTTCCGGAAGAGGGCTGGACAGTAATGATAGATTTTCAGAATTACTTTGATGCAGTTTGGCTTGGAGGCCATCTACGCTATATAGACGGCAATGTTCCATGCTCGGAGCCCTTCCTGACAGATGATAATAAGAATATGCTCTTTGAAAAAGGATTTCCTGATGCCTTTAGCGGCTTGATGGAAAGAGGAAGGAATTATTATGAGTATTTTCAGGAGAAAGCAAAGAGTTACTCCTTTGAAGGAGTAAAGGTAAATAGCATTTTTCCTGCTTTTCTATATACCGATGGTCCTTTTACCGTCGCCTGCAATATCAGGGGAACTACAGAGTTCTGCATTGACCTTTATGAAGATCCTGATTATGCTCACAGCTTGCTTAGCTACATAACCGATGCATCGATATACAGACTCACAGAGTGGAGAAAATATATGGGACTTCCTGTAATACAGGATTCTTTCGGCTTTGCGGATGACAGTATACTATTATTATCAAAGGATATGTATAAGGAGTTTGTTCTTCCATACCACAAAAAACTGATCGACGCTTTAACAAATAATAAAAAAGGTAATGCTATCCATCTATGTGGAGATGCAACCAGGCACTATAAGACTATCAGTGAAGAGATTAATGTAAGAAACTTTGATACCGGTTTTCCGGTAAAGCATGGGGAGTTGGTTAAGGAGCTTGGACCCGAGGTAGCCATTCAGGGAGGACCACATGTAGAATTGCTTAAGTCGGGTTCAGAGCTTGAGATTGAAAATGAAGTAAAGAGAATAATAGAAGAGGTTAAAGGGCATTCCAAAAAATTCATACTTAGGGATGGAAATAATGTAGCGCCGCATACACCCATTAAGAATATTGAAGCAATGTATAGAGCATGTAAAAAATATGGCTATTATTAGTATGAAAAAGAGTTATGTATAATGTCAAATTAAGGATGGGCCAATTATGGATAGACAGAGAATTGAGAGTTTACGCAGCTTTTATAAAGAAAATTTATTCGATAAGTGTTTGAACCACTGGTTGGAAAAATCAATTGATAATGATTACGGCGGTTATATTACCTGCCTCGACAGAAAATGGGAGGTATTCAACACCGATAAGTCAGTATGGTTCCAGGGCAGGGGAGCATGGATGTTTTCAAAAATATACAACACCCTGGAAAAGGATGCAAAATGGCTTGAGGCAGCGGAAAAGGGCTATGACTTTCTGCTGAAGCATTGCTTTGATACTGATGGCAGAATGTTCTTCCAGGTAACCAGAGAGGGAAAGCCCTTAAGGAAAAGAAGGTATGTTTTCAGTGAGGCCTTTGCCGCTATAGCCTTTGCTGAGTATTATATGGCTACCGGAAAAGCAGCTGCACTCGAACATGCAAAGCGCTGCTATAAGATTATGGTGGATGTTTATAGGGGAGCAATGGTTACCGAACCTAAGGTTATACCTGAAACAAGGGAAATGAAAGGACTGTCGTTTCCAATGATCTTGTTGAATGTTACACAGATTATGAGAGAAGCTGAAAAGGACCCTCTATATGATGAAGTAGCTGACCAGGTAGTAAACGACATTTTCAATGATTTCTACAAAAGCGAAGAGAAGGCGCTGTTTGAATGCGTTGGTGTAAACGGTGAAAGGCTTGATTCACCACAGGGCAGGTGCATAAACCCGGGACATTCCATAGAGGCCGCTTGGTTTCTATTGCATGAGGGCATGTATAGAGAGGACAAGCAGATCATTGACAAGGCTTTGCTTATCCTTGAACAGTCAATAGAGATAGGCTGGGACAAGGAACACGGCGGAGGCATTCTGTATTTTGTGGATATTGAAGGAAAGCCGGCAGAACAGTATGAGTGGGACATGAAGCTGTGGTGGCCCCACACCGAAGCCTTATATGCCTTCCTTCTTGCGTACCATCTTACCGGTGATTCAAAATATGAAAAGTGGTATGAGAAAATTCATGAGTGGTCCTTTTCACATTTTGAGGATTCTGAAAATGGGGAATGGTTTGGGTACCTACACAGGGACGGTTCTGTATCAAACACCTTGAAGGGCTCAATGTGGAAGGGTATGTTCCACCTTCCAAGGGCATTACTAATGAACTATTGCCTTCTGGATAAAATGCTGGAAAAGACAATGTAAAGGCAGGTAGTTTATTGCCTTCTGGATAAAATACTGCGTAAAAGCATATGAATTAGTAACCGATATATGTTACCCGGTAATCAAATAATAAGTTCATCAATAACCGTTTGCAAATCACAGCAGACGGTTTTTTGTGCTTAAAAAGGACATTTTTATGCAATTTATACTAAGATATAATTCATGACAAAAAACGCATGTTTCGTGCAGCGGTCGGTTTTAGTCGAAAATTTCTGATAGATTTAGTATGAGTAACTAAAATACCTATAAAAAATAATTTGGAGGCTTTCCATATGAAGAAAAGATTTTTATCACTGTTACTTGTCCTTGCTTTACTGTTCACCGTCCTCTCAGGCTGCGGCGAGGATACGACAAATGACGTACCTGACTCAACTGAGGGACAGATCATAGATCAGATATTTAGTAAACCAGACGGAGATACATGGACGGTGCTGGTATACCTCTGCGGCACCGATTTGGAGACAAATGGCGCCTTTGCCAGCACCAACCTACAGGAGATGTCTCTGGCTGCCCAGTCGGAAAAGGTTAATGTATTGGTACAGACCGGCGGTACAAAGCAGTGGGCCATTGACTCCATAGACTCAAGTCAGCTTCAGCGGTGGCAGGTGATTCCTGAAAGCATAGAACTGAAAGACAGCCAGCCCCTTGCCAGCATGGGGGCAGCGGAAACCTTGGGCAGCTTTCTGAAGTGGGGCGTTACTAACTACCCTGCGGACAAATATATGTGCCTGCTATGGGA
>JAEZIV010000380.1 GCA_023436515.1 Bacillota bacterium | reverse complement strand
CCCTTTTGCCTTAGTGCCTCAACCTTTTCCTTTAGCTCTGCCTTAACTTTTGCTGCGAGTTCTGTCCCATTTAAGATTTTTGCTGACATATATAGTTCCTCTCATTTGTATTTTTATAAACTCGGTGCAAGGAAAGTGCCAAAATAATCCATGCACTACCTTAATATTTTATTTTAAGGAGCTATTGTTGTCAATTTTTTTGTCGTTGCCTCTGTCCTTGTTTTGTGTCCTTAACATGCTTTTTTGACTGCTGCTGCCTTACCTGACCTTCATAAACATACCTTACTTCCTTCACATCACCTGGTCTGCTTTCCTTCAAGGACTTACTTTCCCTGATTTGTCTTGATTTATCTGCTTTCCCGGACTTGTCTTTCCTGACCTGTTTCAATTTATCTGCTTTCCCGGGCTTACCTCCCTCGACATGTCTATCCTTACGCTTCTTTGAGTCGTTAGAAGGTCTTCCTTCCTCGACATGTCTATCCTTATGCTTTTTTGAGCCGTTAGTAGGTCTTCCTTCCACCTTCTTTATACCTTTGCTATCCGAACTCAGTTTTTCTCCGTATTTCATACCCCTCAAGGGTTTTACGAGACAATTCGGGCCAAAGCCTATCAAATCCTCTCTATGAGCCTCTTTTAAGGCTTCCACCACAAGGCGGTAATTTTCCTTCCTTCTGTATTGCAGCAAGGCCCTTTGCATAGCCTTTTCCCTCGGAGCTCTAGGCACATATACCTGCTTCATGCTTCGGGGATCATAGCCTGTATGGAACATGCAGGTTGAAAGGGTACCCGGTGTGGGATAAAAATCCTGTACCTGCTCGGGCATTATACCGTTTTCCTTCAAATACTCTGCCAATTCAACTGCTGCATTTATATCGCTTCCGGGATGGCTGGATATAAGGTAAGGTACAAGGTATTGCTCCTTATTTATTTTACGGTTAATATCATAAAACTTTCTAACAAATTTATCATACAGCTTGCGGCTGGGCTTGCCCATTTTCTCAAGAACCCTGTCAACCACATGCTCCGGTGCAACCTTCAATTGCCCGCTTACATGGTGCTCACATAGCTCAGTAAAGAAATCATCGTTTTTATCCAGCATAAGATAATCAAATCTGATACCTGAGCGTATAAATACTTTTTTAACCTCGGGAAACTCTCTCAGCTTCCTGAGCAGTTCCAAATACTCAGAATGATCAACAATAAGATTTTTACAGGGTGTCGGATGAAGACACTGTTTATCCTTGCAAACACCATGCTTAACCTGCTTCTCGCAGGCTATATTCCTGAAATTGGCAGTGGGTCCTCCTACATCATGTATATAGCCTTTAAAGCCATCGGTCCATATTAACTTTTTTGCTTCATTCAAAATTGAAGCCTGACTTCTCTTCTGAATTGCACGGCCTTGATGAAAATTCAAAGCACAGAAGGAACAACCTCCATAGCATCCTCTGTGACTTGTAATACTAAACTCAACCTCAGTAATAGCAGGTATCCCACCGAATTTTTCGTATTGTGGGTGATAGGTTCGCTCATAGGGTAATGCATATACCTTATCCAGCTCAGAAACTGACATTGGAAGAGTTGGAGGATTCTGTACCAAATATCTGTCACCATGCTTCTGTATCAGGGTTTTCCCGCTTATTGCATCCTGTTCATTGTACTGCACTTTAAATGCTTCAGCATAGGATTTTTTATCTGATGCCACATCTTCATATGACGGCAGAACTGCTATAGATTTCGAGCCGTTTGTATCCAAAGCCGCTTTTAGGTCAGCCGGAAGCTCATTATAGCTTGCGAGGTAGCAACAGCCTCTAGTGCTTTTTATACTTGATATGGGAACATCCTTCTTTAGTAGCCTTGCTATTTCAACTATTGGCTTTTCACCCATTCCATAGGATAATATGTCAGCCTTTGAGTCTACCAAAATGGATCGTCTTACCTTATCCTCCCAATAGTCGTACTGTGCAAATCTTCTAAGGCTAGCTTCAATTCCGCCTATTATAACCGGAGTATCCTTAAATATTTCTTTTACTTTATTCGCATATACTATCACAGCTCTGTCGGGTCTGTAGCCGGCTTTTCCACCCGGTGAATACAGATCGTTGGATCTTTTCTTCTTTCCGGCAGTATAATGATTAACCATTGAGTCAATAACCCCGGATGAAATAAGTACGCCATATTTAGGACGTCCTAACCTCTTGAAGTCCTCACTATTCCTCCAGTCAGGCTGTGCAATAATCCCAACCTTAAAGCCTTCATTTTCCAGAACTCTAGTAATGATCGCATGGCCAAAACTGGGATGGTCCACATACGCATCACCGCTTATATATAAAAAATCCAGCTGCTCCCAGCCACGCTGGTTCATATCTTCATAGCTTACAGGTAAAAATGCCATCAATATCTTCCTTTTTCCAATATTTATAACCCTTTGCAGCAAATCAAACATCAAATAAAACATCAAATCAGTATTATTCTAACATAAATATCACAGCAGTAAACAAAAAATAAAAATACTCCAACTTTGCTCAGAGTATTTTATGTTTATAGTATTGGCTTTTTAGCCCTCCTCCAGCATTAAAAGCTGGCTCTGGATTGGGTCAAATACATTATGGATTTGAAGCATATTATCCAATATTTTCTTTTCTTTTAGCCCTCCTCCAGCATTAATAGCTGGCTCTGGATTGGGTCAAATACATTGTTTACATAAACCTGCTGCTTTATAGCCGGATTTATGCTGATGGCTCTTTTTATATTGTCCATGGCAATGTCATATTTTTTCATTAGCGCATAAACAGCTGCAATATTGTAGAACAGCTCTGCCTCGCTAAGATTATGATTGAGAGCCTTACTATATGCCTTTATTGCCTGATCGTATCTCTTTGTCTCGGTCAGGGCTGCACCAAGGTAGTAATAAATATCCGAGTCCTCGGGAT
>JAEZIV010000300.1 GCA_023436515.1 Bacillota bacterium | reverse complement strand
GCCCTTGACAGAGGTGTTATTAGTGATAACCTTATTTTTTGAATCTGTCAGCGTTATTTCAGGTGCAGTCTTGTCAATATTTGATACCACAACACGCTTAGTGGTTATATTCCCTATTTCATCGACTACAGTAAAGTCATAGAAATTATTATCTTTAAATGTATAGGTTTTAGCATTTATAGTGCCTCTGGATGCTTTGGCTGTGACTGTGATATCTTTGTTTGTGGGCTTTGTATTATAAGGCTCAATTGTTATAACCGGTGGAGTATAGGTACCTTCAAACAAAGCTTTGGCAACCACTTTATCTTTAAACTCCTTCTTAAGCTTAAGGTATCTCGGTTTTAGTATATCCAGCATAAATGAAGGAACAGCCCCACCATTTTCAGGCGACTGAAACCCTGCGATAAGGTTGTTCAGGTACTCGACTTCCCTTTCTGCCGAAAAATTAACTTTCAGTTTGTAAGTAGTCTCTGTTTCACCCGATTTAACGTTAATTTCAATGGTGGATTGATCAACAGCATCAAAGGCTGTTTTCACAGCATATGTTTTCCCGTTTGCAGTGATTGAAATCTTATCCTTTGCCTGACCGGGCACCGAATCAACCGATAGGGTTTTAGCATTCAGAGGAACATTCACCGTATAATCCTTTGTTCCCGGGATCAGGGCAACAAAATTGTCATTATAAGTGGTGCTTCCGCTGCTCAGAACTATACCAAAAAGTTGTTTTCGGACGATTTGGTTCTGTTCGCTGACTGGAAGCTTAAGAACTCTGTTTCTTAAAATATCTATCATGGAGCTTGGAACAGCACCGCCGTTTTCAGGTTTTTCAAATTCTGCAATAGCCGAATTTAAGTATTCTACTTCTCTTTCCTTTAGTAATTGAGCAGTAAAGTTATAAGTTGTCGTATTTTTGCCGGAAGTAACTCTTACTGTAAATTTCTGATTGTCTACTATCGGAAAGGCTGCTCCTAAAGCGTAGTCAACACCATCCGCAGTAACGGTAACCGTGTCTTTTTCCTTTAGATCCGGAATTGATAAAACGGATAATTTGCTAGCATTTAAGGGAACCTTTACGATGTAATCGGTCACTCCGTTGCGATAAACAACATTGTTCTCGTTTAAAAATGAAGTTCCGCTACTTATTACAAAGGCAAAAATGCTTTTACTTTTTATTCTGTTTTGATCTGTATTTGAAAGCTTTTCAAATCTGGCCTTTAGGACATCAATCATGAACGAAGGTACAGCACCTCCATTTTCAGGCTGCTCAAATCCGCTGATAACATTGTTCAGGTATTCGACCTCTCTATCCGCTGAAAGGTGAGCAGTTACTTTAAATATAGTGGTAGTGGACTTTGAAGCAATCTTTATCACGATTTCCAGATTGTCAACTGCAATAAAGGTTGTCTTTAACGGGAACTCCACCCCTCCGGCAGATATGGTTACTTTATCCGTTGGGCTTGCTGGTACGGAATCGACAGAAAGTGTTTTTGAGTTTAATGGAACGTCCACAGTATAATTCGTGGTTCCTGCAACAATATCAATATAGTTATTATTCAATGTGCTTGTTCCACTGCTTATAACAATCTGCTTGGTCGAGGTGGATGGAGTTGGTGCACTTTCAGCGCTTATGCCTATCGCTGAAAATGAAAACAAAAATGTAAGTACAAGTAAGAGGGATAAAATTCTTCTGGTTGACTTTTTCATAATTCAGTAATCCTTTCGTCATTATATAGTTATAGGCTAGTGAATAATTTTAACTTAATAATCTAATCCTGCTGCAGTAAAGACTAAATCATTATTTAAATCACACAATTCCTATATGTTTTATAATATATTATATGGAAAATTATGTTTTGTAAATAGTTTAAAAAAAAATATATTAGTATACCTATTGATTTAGTATGGATTATACGTTAGAATGTTAAATCATAACAATAAAAGGAAAAACTTGAGAGGAGATCATATTATGTCAAAACAATTACCAGAGAAGTTTTATAACTGGGCTTACGGCACAAGAGCGAACACTGTAAAAAAAATTGCAGCAGGTGAAGAAGTAAGCCATGATAAGCTTTTTTTAAGCTTTACAACTCATAATCCAACATTTATATCCAATGGTCCGGCCGGCTTAAACGGATCCATCAAGGGGATAGGCTTCCTTCCAAAGGAAGAGTATATCCCAGAAATATTGGAGGCTTTTCAGCAGCACATAAGCAAAGGCTGGAGTGATACATACAGCAATGAAGGACTCAACGTACTTCTAAAATATGTTTATGGCGAAGATAGTAAAAAATACATTGATTTTACAAAGCTAACATCCCTTGAGATGGCTAAGAAGCACAGCTGGGAGAATTACAAGGCAGACAGCAATATTACACTGCTCTTTTATCAGCCACCCGCAATTTCCTTTGAAGTAAGAGGTACCATCGAAATTCATGAAGGAGATATCTATCAGAAATATGTGAATGCTTCCCATGATATTTATCACAAACCGGACCCCTCCAGATGGGATTCCAGACCTGCTTATATTATTAACATTGCTGAAATATATGATAATTCCGTAGGTCCTAATGCTTTTGGACAAAAACTTGATTATTAAGAAGGGTGAGCTTATGAAGGTAAGAAATAGTGTAATACTTTTTGTACTGGTTTCCATTGTTATAAGCATCTTCACAGGCTGCTCCCAGACATCGCAGGAAGCTACCTCGGTTGCTTCGCCCGAACTTAAGAACAGCGGCGACACAGCAAGAACTGAAGATGCAGGAATTCTGAAAGTTGCCGTTTTTTCAGATGCAAAGACATTAATGCCTTTTGTCGGCAACGGTAGTACTGAAACATTTATTTCAGGACTGGTCTATGACACTCTAATTTCATACGATGAAGAGAAAAAAGAGTATAGCCCGCTGTTGGCAAAGGAATGGAGCACCAGTGCGGATGGCAGAACCTTGTCCTTTGTACTGAACGAAAAGGCCAAGTGGCCTGATGGAAGCCCGGTTACTGCTGATGATGTAGTCTTTTCCTATGACTTTGTATTTAAAAATAAGTTCCCGGGACAAATGGCTATCCTCCAAAATTTTGATCACATCACAAAAACCGGGGAGAACTCCGTTGATATTGTAGTAAAAAGTCCTTCAGGAAATGCATTGAGATTTATGGCTACAGCCATCGTTATTCTGCCCAGTAAAGTATGGGCTGATATTTCAAACCCCAAGGCATATGTAAACTACACTGAAGACTCGGGACCAGTAGGTTCCGGCCCTGTCTATATAACCAAGAAGGTGGACGGCAGATATATTCTTTTAAATACCAAAAAGGATTATTACAATGGTCCTTTAAATATTGACCAGATAAAGCTCTCAGTTGTAAGAGATACAACGGTGGGAGTTGCCGAGCTTCAGAAGGGTACCTATGATGTTTTGGATTTATCTGTAGATCCCGCTCTTGCATCGGAAATAGAAAAAAATCCTGAGGAATATAAAAACATTAAGGTAAATGTGACTGATTCTACAGAAATAGCTGCTCTCATGTTTAATGTCAGAAAATATCCATGGAATGATATTAATCTGCGCAGGGCTATTGCATTAACAGTGAACCAGAAGGAACTGATTGATAATCTTCTTGAGGGTTATGGTTCTCCGGCTTCTCCCGGAATGGTTTCACAGATCAATGACTATTTCAACAAAAGCCTGTCACCAAGGGAACAGGATCTGCAGGCTGCAAGGCAGCTTCTTTCTGACAGTGGATATATAGATATCGACAATGACGGCTTTGTAGAAACACCAAAAGGGGAGAAATTGACACTGGAACTCCTTTGCGGAAATACGTCTGTACCTATGAGTACAGCAGACTACCTGGTTCTGGGAATCAAAAGCATTGGCATCAACGCAGTATCAAAGCCAATTACCCATGAAGCAATGGTTAATAAGAAGAAGGAAGGCAATAGTGATGTATTTGTCACCAGCCTAAATTTTGGTACCGCATATGATATGCTGTACTACTACTTCAACTCTGCAAGAGGAGAAATGAAGGACGGTAGCGTGGTAGGTTTTAACTACGGTGGTTTCTGTGATCCAAGATACGATGAACTGTCTGACAATTTGTTGAAGGAGAAAGATGTGAGTGTTCAGAAACAGTATCTGCAGGAAATGCAGCAAATCATTGCAGACTCCTACTACTATGTGCCTCTATACTCGCCCAAGAGTCTGACTCTCTACAGAGATGACCGCTTTACCGGCTGGACCAGTATTCCCGGACAATCCATTTTAAACGGAAGTACACTTAAAAACCTGAAGCCAAAACCATAGGCAAAAAGGAGTGAAAATGAGTACAGCGTATTTTGTAAGGAGACTTATCT
>JAEZIV010000280.1 GCA_023436515.1 Bacillota bacterium | reverse complement strand
GATAATACTCCGGCCGTTATCCATTATGATATCGTTCCGGGAGACATATTCAAGATAGATTTTGCTCCAAAAGGCTTTGGCAGTGAGAATATGAGTGCGTTAAAAATGCTTAAGCCATCTGATGGAATAGAGGGGGTAAGAGCTTTCATCCTGGAGACTGTTGACAAAGCAGGTCCTAACCCTTGTCCGCCCATAATCGTGGGAGTAGGGATAGGCGGTACTATGGAGAAAGCATCCATATTGGCAAAAAGAGCTTTACTGAGGCCTGTTGATAAAAGAAGTACAATTGAGTATGTAAGAGATCTGGAAAACGAAATGCTGGAAAAAATAAACCGATTAGGTATAGGACCTGCCGGATTAGGTGGAACTAATACTGCCCTCGCGGTTAATATTGAAACCTATCCTACACACATAGCAGGTCTGCCTATAGCTGTTAATATAAGCTGTCATGTCACAAGACATGCTGAAGCAACCCTTTAGGCTTAATTACTTAAAGACCCCTGACAGCTATTACTTTAACTAAAACTGAGTTAAGGGTTTAAATTTGGAAGGACAAGGCTGAAAGAAACTATAACATTTAAGGAGGTACCGAGCCCATATATTTCAGCAAAGGAAATGTTAGTTCCTTGATGACCATATGTGAAATGTAGGGCATGGGCATAAAATATGAACTATAAAATTATTTCACCATTTGATAAGGAGACGGTAAAGACACTAAGGGCCGGAGATACGGTGTCACTTAGCGGGACTATATATACCGCAAGAGATGCCGCTCATAAAAAAATGATAGAACTATTAAGAGAAGGAAAGCCTTTACCCTTTAATATAGAGAATCAGACTATATATTATGTCGGACCCTGCCCGTCTAGGGAAGGTGAAGTTATTGGTTCTGCAGGTCCAACTACAAGCTACAGAATGGACGCTTATTCGCCGGCGTTGATTGAGCTTGGACAAACAGGGATGATTGGAAAAGGAATAAGAGGCCAGACTGTTATTGAAGCCATGAAAAGTTTCGGAGCAGTATACTTTGGAGCTATAGGCGGTTCAGGAGCATTGATGGCTGAATGTATAAAAGCTCAGGAGATAATAGCCTTTCCCGAGCTTGGTGCTGAAGCTGTCAGAAGGCTGGAAGTTGAGAGCCTCCCTTTGACGGTTATTATAGATTGCTACGGCAATAATTTATATGAGACAGGCAAAAAGCAGTACAGAAATATATAAGTGTCCTTTTGTAAACAGTTAAATTTTCATAAGTGGCTAATTTTTATGTATTTTTGAATTTCCATAGTGTATAATAATGCTATAAAGTGTGTAATATACTAATCATCAAGGAGGTTATGAAATGGCTAAAGTAACAAAAGACATGATTATTGCGGATGTTTTAAATATGGACAGAGGTACAGCTCCGATATTAATGAATGCAGGGATGCATTGTCTTGGCTGCCCTTCATCGTCTGGAGAAAGTATAGAAGATGCCTGTGCTATTCATGGTATCGATGCAGACAAGCTTATCGGCGATCTGAATAAATATCTGGAAAGTAAGTAGTCGAGCTGAATATGTGATATACATATTTAAAAGAACCGTTAAGGATTTGCACAAGCATCTTTATCGGTTCTTTATTTTGTCGTTTTTGACCAGTTAGCTGATCAACTCCAAGGGAATGTTTTTGGGTTGAATAATATTGATTACTAAGTTATAATTTAATGGGTTGATTTAGTAAATTGAGAAATCAGCAACAATTCATATTGATATAATATTTGCACGAGCATTCAATAGACAGGAGGAACATCTATGGCAGTTAGAGTTGTAGTGGGAACACAATGGGGTGATGAAGGTAAGGGAAAGTACATTGATATGCTGGCTGATCAGTCAGACATCATTGTTAGATTTTCCGGAGGAAACAATGCCGGTCATACTATTGTTGCAAATGGAGCCAAGTATGCACTGCATCTTATACCCTCAGGAATACTTCATACCGATAAAACTTGTATAATCGGTAATGGCGTTGTGGTAGACCCTGCGGTCCTGCTTAAGGAAATGAAGGGCTTAAATGAAAGAGGTATAACAACTGATCACCTGTTGATCAGTGACAGAGCGCACCTTATAATGCCATATCATATCGGACTTGATGAGCTTCAGGAAAATTTCAGGGGCAGTAACAGTATCGGTACAACAAAGAGGGGCATAGGTCCCTGCTACGCAGACAAGATTGAACGCTCAGGAATTAGAATGTGCGATCTAATAGATAAGGAAGAATTTATTAAGAAAGTAAAAGCAAATCTTGAACTCAAGAATCTTATAATAGAAAAGGTCTATGGTGGGAAACCATATGCAGCAGAACCAATTATTGAAGAATACCTGGGTTATGCAGAAAAGCTTAAAACATATATAACAGATACCACAAGTTTACTTGCTGAAGCTATTGACAGCAATAAAAACATACTCTTTGAAGGGGCTCAGGCAAACTTCCTCGACATAGATTTTGGAACCTACCCCTTCGTTACCTCGTCCAATCCAATATCAGGTGGAGTTTGTACCGGCGGGGGTATCGGCCCTGTTTATATTAATGAGGTTTATGGTGTCCTCAAGGCATATACTTCAAGAGTTGGAGCCGGTCCATTCCCTACCGAGCAGAATAATGAAATAGGTGATACTATCAGAGAGCTTGGGTGGGAGTATGGTACCACAACAGGGCGTCCTAGAAGATGCGGTTGGCTTGATACGGTAATGATAAAATATGCTGCCAAAATAAACGGATTAACTGCTCTTGCTATAAATCATGTGGATACCATAGGCAAGCTCAAAGAGATTAAGCTATGTGTAGGCTATAAATATAACGGAGGAGTTATTAAATACTTCCCTGCAAGCCTTAATGAGCTTGCAAAGTGCGAGCCAATATACGAGGTATTCGAACCCTGGAATGAGGATATATCAAATGTAAAGAGCTTTGACAAGCTTCCAGCCAATGCTCAGAAGTATCTTAACAGGATCGAAGAGCTGGTTGGAGTTAAAATTGGCCTTATTGGTGTAGGTAAAGACAGGGAAAATGTTATTGTTAAATAAGTATATTGCGGTTTTATTAGCCTGTATATGTTAATGCAAGGATTTTTCCGTAAATAATTTATTGTTTTAAACATAATACTGATATGAAATGCTAAAAACGGCATTTTGTATCAGTATTATTATTGTCTGGATAAGTATAAATTTGTCACCTTTGTTCTTTTCAAACAGCTTAATACTGGGCTCGGGGCAGATTTGGGATATAATTATTATATTTTTCCTAAAACTGTTGACAAACCATTAATAATTAAGTATTATTTATACTTGTGGTCTGAAAAGACACTGTAAACGACCCATTAGCTCAGTTGGCAGAGCACTTGAC
>JAEZIV010000273.1 GCA_023436515.1 Bacillota bacterium | reverse complement strand
AATATAATATTGACCTCACAAAATACATTTTGACCCCCTTTACATGGTTAGTCGATGGCGACTAACCTATTTTTTTCCCTAAATATATTTATATTTTTTGAATGAGCTCATATTGTTAAGGCATGTTATTTTTTGGAAGCTTCGGACTTAATTATGTTTCTTTTTTTTCCTTGTATTTATATCAATATATAGGTTAATATTGGAGAGAGAGTGTAAAAATATATTAGTTCCCAGGGTCATAATGAATCCTATGGGAAATTGGAGGGCCCAAATGAATATAGCTGGTATAATTGATCATACAGCACTTAAGCCGGAAACATCAAAAGCCGAGATTGAGAAACTATGCAGTGAGGCAGTTGAATTTGGATTTGCATCAGTGTGCGTAAATCCCTGTTATGTAAGCCTGTGCGCACAGCTACTAAAGGGTAGCGGAATAAGGGTCTGTACCGTTATCGGCTTCCCTTTAGGTGCAGCTACAACTACAATTAAGGCGGCTGAAGCTGTCGAGGCTGTAGAAAACGGAGCAAGAGAAGTAGATATGGTTATTAATGTGGGAGCAGTCAAATCAGGTGATTATGAATATGTAAAAACCGATATAGGAGCAGTTGTAAAAGCAGTGGGAAGCAAGGCCATTGTTAAGGTTATTCTTGAGACCTGTCTGCTGACTGAGGAGGAGAAAAAAATGTGCTGTCAGCTTTGCAAAGAGGTTGGAGCAGATTATGTAAAGACCTCAACTGGCTTCAGCACCGGAGGGGCTACAGTAGAGGACGTAAAGCTCATGCGAGACATTGTTAAGCCTTCACTAGGGGTCAAGGCCTCAGGCGGGATCAGGGACTATGAAACTGCAAAGGCTATGGTAGAGGCCGGTGCAAGCAGGATAGGAGCAAGTGCTTCGGTAGCAATTGCGATGAAAGAAAAAAGTATGGGGCAGGTGTATTAATGAATGATCCTAGAAAAGCTCTCATATGGGAATGCTGAAAAGTGCCCAAGTATAACTTTAGAAGAAAGCTGTTTGTTGAACCAGATAATCATGCAACTGTAAAGCTATATAAGAGCAGCGGATTTTCTGAAACTGATGAAAGCTTAGATGGATGAATAAAGTATGCACGAAGTCTGTAAAAACGAGGACATGAAAACGAGGACCTAAGCTTTGAAGTCCTCGTTCTTGTATGTGCTTCTTATTAAGGTTAATTCTTTATAATAGAATGATTTATTTCACTTCGCCCTTCCACAAGCCATGAATATTACAGTATTCATAGACTTCGGCGTTCTTCTTATCGCTTAAAGTCGCCTTTGGATCATCACCGGGATGTAGGTAGATTATCTCGATGCCTTCATCGCCAACAACTGCTATCCACTCGATGTAGTGAACATCAACCATAGGATGTGCTACAGAGCCTACCTCAACAGAAATGCTGCCATTGTTTCTTACAGATACCGGAACGTGCTTCTCAACAGCAGCGTCAACAGTATTGGGTACGAGTAGCTCCATCTGCTCTCCGCAGCAAACTAAAGTACCGCCACCAGCCTTAATCAGGGCTACCATATTTCCGCAGTGCTTACAGCGGAAAAAAGAAACCTCATTCTTCATAGCTAAAATCTCCCCTCGTTATTTTTCGATTAGACATAGTCATCCATATATACTTTTATCCAAACATGTTATATTTTATACCCACTCAGCCCATAATAAAACACAATCATAAAAATTTTGGTATGATTGGGTAAGTTAGCTAATGATTAAGCAATTTTTGATATAATAATATCTAGTTAATAAAATTTTTAGTTTTAGATGGCGATTCCCAAACAATTATTTATTGAAAAATAAGGTGATGATGTGATATATAAAAACATAAGTAGTGCAAAATTCATCAGCCGTCAGAATAGGTTTATTGCATATGTTGATTTGGACGGAGGAGAGGAAGTATGCCATGTTAAGAATACCGGAAGGTGCAGGGAGCTGCTTATAGAAGGGGCTGAAGTTTTTGTTCAGGAGGCTGACACCTCCTCAAGAAAGACAAAATACGATCTTATTGGGGTTGTAAAGGGAAATAGAATCATTAACATTGACAGCCAGGTACCTAATAAGATCTTTTATGAGTGGCTGTGCAGAGGGAATTTTATCGATAATATCAAAAGCATTAAGCCAGAGGCCAGATATAAAAATTCCAGATTCGATTTTTATGTTGAGACTGAAAAGGAAAGGATTTTTATTGAGGTAAAGGGAGTAACCTTGGAAGATGATAATGTTGTATTATTTCCCGATGCTCCTACACAGAGGGGAGTAAAGCACATCAGGGAGCTTATTGAGTGTGTTGAAGAGGGCTTTAGGGCTTTTGTAGTATTTGTTATTCAAATGAAGGGCGTAAGGTGCTTTATGCCCAATCATAAAACCCATCCGGAGTTTGCGGAGGCCTTACGGCTTGCCTCCTGTAAAGGTGTTGGAATAATTGCCCTTGACTGTAATGTGGAAGAAAATTTTATTGAAATAAATGAAAGGGTTGAGGTGAAGCTTTGATGATCTATGAATATGTGCTAAAAACAGAAAGAGAGAATTTTTACAATATTACCGGAAGGGTAAATGACGCATTGGCAAAGAGTGGTGTAAAGGAAGGTGCTGCATTGGTGTTCTGTCCTCATACGACTGCCGGGATAACTATTAATGAAAATGCCGACCCTGATGTAGTCAGGGATATGCTGCTGGGCCTTGATAAGGCATTCCCTGACAGAGCTGAATTCAGGCATATGGAGGGCAACAGCTCAGCTCATCTGAAGGCCAGCGCGGTAGGGAGCAGCCAATATATAATTATTCGGGAGGGAAGGCTTTTGCTGGGTACCTGGCAGGGTATTTACTTCTGTGAGTTTGACGGGCCTAGGAACCGAAGGTTTTACGTTCGGGTGCTTTAGGGTAAGGCATTGTGTACTGCCAGTAAAGGATAAATTATTGCTCTCTGAGGGTATAGTCTAATATTAGTCAGAGAGTTTAGTTACTTATCCAGGATATAGGTCATATTACCCACATGTTTCTGTGCATAACTGGTTGATTTTGTGGATTATCTGTTAAAAACAACTTTAATTATCCACACAAATACAGTATTTTGTGGGACATGCTGTTGATAATCGCAAAATGTAGGACATTAATTTGTTGAAAAAAAATCCCGGTTTTCCACAGAGAATATATAAACAGAAGGGGATTATTCTGTGTCAAAGCTGTGGATAAGCCGTTTAAAAAGTTAAGCTTTATCCACAGAAAGACAACATTTTGTGAATAAAGCTGTGGATACATCAATATATATGGTGCTTTACTGTTGATAATAAGTGGGTTACTTTTTCCCAGAGCCTTTTTGCCCTACGAATTTGTTTGTCTGGTTTTGTATAGCTTGAGCCACTAGACTAGTTAGGGGCTGGCCAATGGCATCCTTATAATTGAAGCCGAGCAATTTCAGTATCTTTAAGGTTTCAGCCGATAGTATTTTTTCTATGGAGGATATAAATTCACTGTTTCCCCCGCCAAAAGGAAGAAAGGAAGACGCAATAGGCACAAGCTCTCTCGTTATATACTCAATATCGGAATCCGATATGTCCCGCTCCATGAATTCCTCTTCATAGCAGCTTGCGATTCTAAGGAGCTCATTCTTATCGGAGGTCAAATCATTAATTATTTGCTCCAGCATGTTTATTGTTTCGGCAGAACTGTTTTTTTGCTTGGCTAAATTTATTCTGTTATAAACTACTTCGGCAGTATTCTTAGCACTAACGTCTCTAAGCCTGGCAGCTAGCTCAGTAGTAGAATTGCTGTTTGTTTCCATAACATTCACTCCTAACCTCAGTTGTAATATATGGCAGGCAAAGTCCTGGTATACATAATATATGTTAATTAACCTATGGAGGTTACAAAAAATTCTTTATGGTAGCGGAGCCCTTTTTGTTATGATTAACTAAATAAAAGTTTTCGGCAATAGAAACCCGGTATTTATGGTAGAATTAGTATACAGAAATCAATATGCGGGTATGTTTTAGAGAATAATGAATTTCCGGAGTAAACAGATGCTGGCAACTATAAAAAAGATACATGTACCAATAAATAAGCGAATGATTGTGACAAGTGATGTTCATGGGCATTATAGGCATTTAAAAAATCTTTTAAAAAAAATTGATTTTTCTAGTAATGATATCTTGTTTATTGTAGGAGATATTATTGAAAAGGGTCCCTATAGTTTGAAAACCCTTAGGTACGTTATGGAGTTATGCAGTAACTATACGGTGTATCCTATTATGGGTAATGTTGATGCCTTCAGACTGGTAATGTTAGATGATGATAGTACCAAAGGCTGTGAAGGATTGTTAAAATATATTCACTTTATGGAAAAGCATTGGGGTGGCTGTATATTTTCAGATATGTGCTATGAGTTAGGCTTAGATATTCAAGGCGTTTCAGATATTCCGAAGGTAAAAGCTCGAATTCGTGAAAGTTATAAAGCTGAGTTTGATTTTTTGCGAAACCTTCCGACTATGCTCGAAACACAAAACTTTATATTTGTCCATGCCGGTCTGCCGTCAGAGGATATCAATGCCTTTGTCGGAACAGATGCGTTTAGCTATTTAAAAAATGATGCTTTTATGGAAAAGGGGTTGGAGTTCAATAAATATGTTGTGGTTGGACACTGGCCTGTAACATTGTATAATGGTGAGATTGCCTCTTCAAATCCCATAATAAACCGAAAGCAGAAAATAATTAGCATCGATGGGGGCTGCGGTCTCAAACCTGACGGGCAACTAAACGCTCTGATTATTCCTCATATAAATTCAGAAAATTTTAGCTTTGAAGCCTACGATGAATTTCCAGTGGCGTATGCCCGTACAGCTCAGGAGAAGTCTCAGAAATCAATCAATATACGTTTTACTGATAAAAAGATAACTATTTTAGAAGAGGGCGAGGAATTCTCGCTGGTTGAACACAAGTCCACCTGTTATAGGCTCTGGGTTCTCAATAGTTTTATATTGAAATCTGGTGAGGATGCGGAATGCGATGATTATACCGACTACAGGGTGCCCGTATGTGCAGGAGAAAAACTATCAATAGTTCAGAAAACCTCCAGAGGGTATCTTGTCAAAAAGGATGGAGTAAGCGGTTGGTACCAGGGGGAAATTGATTGGAATGGGGTATGGGAGCCAGAGGAATAAATAGAGCGAGTATTGGAGTATTGGTTAAGCCTTTATAGACAAGAAGGTTTTTTCGAGAAAGGTTAATTTGCACATCTATTTGGCGGATAAAAGGCGGTATCAAAATAAAACTCTCAGTCGAATAATATTAGGTCTTTATTGAAGACGAACTAATTTTTGAAAGGAATATACATATGAAAAAGCTGTATTTATTATTAGTAGTATTGTTTATTGTAGTAGTTGCTTCAGCCTGTGGAAAACAAACAGAGCAGGGAGGGGCAACAGCTCAGATCGGGCTTACTGAAGCAACACAGGGAGGGGTTGCTTCAACCACTCCTAACGGGGATGCCGCAACAGAATCCTCAGCTAATACAGGAAGTGAAGATTCAGCAACAAAGAATAAGGAATCAAAAAACACAGAGGTTGCTAAGGAGGCTGATGCTTCTATTAAGAAGCCCCAGGAAATAAATGCTGGGGAGTTATATGGTCTGACTCTCAGTGAACTGGAAGCAATATTTGCAGGAGCAAAGTACATACCGGAAACAGCTGAGGGCTACGGGACATGGGTTACATTTGAAGGACAGCCTTATTCGTTTGTTTTGGATGTGGCGGGTATAAATGAAATTGGTGACAGCAGTAAAGTAACGGCGATATATATTCTGGAGGGTGGGAAGGTTACCAAAGAATTATCAGTGGGTATGACGTTTAATGAAATAGCCAGGATAACAGGAGAAGATTATGAACCCGAGGAAAGCGTTATAGAGGAAGCATGGATGGTATCTGTACCTATTTCGGACAGGCTTTATGCTTTGTTTGAAGCACCCTCAAGTGAGGAAAAAACCAACATGGCAATTCTAAAGGCGGATTAGCTGCTGATGCTCCTTCCTGCGGAGCCTTTCCTCCTTGCTAATGTATGTATCAGCGCAGTATATTCCGCTATACAGGGGCTATATGATTACAATCAGAGTGGTATGAGTTACGGCATTGTCAAGCAAAAATAGGCGGTCCTCAGATATTTCCGGGGGTCGCCTTTTTTCGATAACCAGCTTGTTGAGGTACTTGCATACAGTTTATTCGTGCAAGCAGCTATCCTGGGCATCAAAAGTAAGTATGTTTTGGGCAACTGACATAAGGAAA
>JAEZIV010000243.1 GCA_023436515.1 Bacillota bacterium | reverse complement strand
GTAGGGAACAAATTTATCCGCGCCACCATGAATAAAAAGAGTCGGAGTATTACTTTTTTTAACCTGTTCCAGAGCTGAAGCTTCTTTAAAGGAGTAGCCTGCGCGAAGCTTTGTCAAAAGGCTTGTGCTGTTCAGTATTGGAAAGGAGGGAAGCTTGTACAGCCTTTTGAGCTGATATTTTAGTTCGTCATGAACAGAGGTGTAGGAGCAGTCAGAAACAATAGCCTTAACAGCTTCAGGTAATACTTCTCCACTGACCATTAAAACTGTTGCCCCACCCATAGACACTCCGTGAAGGACAATCTGGGATGCTTCTCCGACTCTATTTAAAATGAAGTCAATCCATCCTAAGTAATCCTTCCTATCAACCCAGCCAAAACCAATATAGCTGCCTTCACTCTTTCCGTGACCTCTGTCATCGGGAAGTAGGACATTGTAACCCATATCATAATAGATTTTGGCATAAGAACCCATGTAGGTGCCTTGGGAAGAATAACCATGGGCCAATATAGCTGTATTATTTGTTGGCGTTTCTGCTTCAAGATAATAACCGGTGAGCATCAGACCATCCTCTGAGGTAATTGAAACCTCCTCATAAGGCTGCTTGTTGAACCAGTCAATTTCCACAGTATCCTCCGGAGAAGCAGAGAAAACCTCCGCATTTACCGATATAGCTTGCTCTTCAGACACATTGTCTTCAGCGGGAGTTTCTCCCCTTAAAGCGCTATCGTTGGCAAGGAAATCCTTTTTATTTCTTGCTACCGACATATTGTAAAAATAAAAGCTTATAACAATATTTAAAGTAAATATTATTATAAGAAATGCTGATAAAAGCTTATAAAACATTTTCATTTATAACCCCCTGACAGAGGGACTAGAGACCCCGTAATACTTGTATTATACTATGAAAGGCCTGTCTGGGCAATAAACTAGGGCATGTCAGTTAATTCCTATAATTCCTATTGACTGCTACCATAAAAGGGAATTATTATTAAATCGTAGAATTCCAAAATTATCAAATAAAAAGGAACAAAGAAAGGAACCTGAATATGAATATCAAAACATTTTATCCGGACGGAAAGAAAAAGGCACTGACCATGAGCTATGATGACGGACAGATATTTGATCGTAAGCTGGTTGATATTTTTAATAAATACAATATTAAGGGAACTTTTCATTTGAATTCAGGTACTCTTGGGAAGCCCGGCTTCATTACCCCAGAGGAGGTTAATGAACTATTCATGGGTCATGAAATTTCCTGCCATACGGTTACACATCCATACCTTATACACCTTTCTCAGGACAGGCTTGTGCATGAAATATGGGAGGACAGACGAAACCTTGAAAGGCTTGCCGGTTACATAGTAAGAGGTATGTCATATCCCTTTGGTGTTTATCATAAAGAAAGCATTGATGCCATGCAAGGCCTTGGAATAGTATATTCCAGAACAGTTAACTCAACCCGTGGCTTTGATCTTCCGGGGGATTTAATGCAATGGCACCCTACCTGTCATCACGGCGACGATTTGATGAACAGGCTGAACACCTTTAAAACCAGACATACCTGGGGTAATCTGCCACTTATGTATGTGTGGGGACATAGTTTTGAGTTTGAAAGGGAGAATAATTGGGAACTAATCG
Source organism: Bacillota bacterium (assembly GCA_023436515.1). GTDB lineage: Bacteria > Bacillota > Clostridia > Acetivibrionales > DSM-1351 > Ruminiclostridium. The sequence goes on along the minus strand of JAEZIV010000243.1, from coordinate 18,592 downwards.
AAAACTTCTGTTCTGAGGCAGCAGGAGACCCTGAAGTGTGGTATGCAACCAACATCCAGCTGGCAGATTATATTTCAGCAGTTAGAAAATTGATTTATAATACCGACCTGACTCAGGTTTATAATCCTTCGGCAATATCCGTTTGGCTTGGAACCGAGAATGATATTATTGAGCTTAAGGCGGGGGAGACAGCAAATTTTTAGTACAAAATAATGCATTATTTGTATATAAAAGTACATTGCCTGATAAAAATTTTATGATAATGTAATTATTGGATGCTGGCATGGGAAGCTATTATGGTCCGGTCATCCTTAACCACATAACTATTATTCTATAGCTGCCCGGCAGCGAAATGGAGGTTGAAATGTATTCAGACAATAAAGTAGTTGCGGATGACAAGCTTAAGCACAGAATAGGTAAAAGAGAAATAAAGCTGGTCGGCCCGGAGGGTAATCCAATTGCGAACAAGGAAGTAAAGGTTAGACAGACAAATCACAAATTCCTTTTTGGTGGATCTGAGTTCAGTTCATTGTTTTATGACGATCTTGAAGGTGAGATAAAGCAAAAGGTTGGGGAACGGATTGAAAAGTTCTGTAATATTTTCAACTTTGCAACTCTTCCCTTTTACTGGGGGAATTTTGAAAGAGAAAAAGGAAAGCCTGAAACCAAGCGACTCAGACGTGGGGCTGAAATGCTAAAGGCAAAGGGGCTTAAGCTAAAGGGACATCCCCTGTGCTGGCATACTGTTTGTGCCGATTGGCTTATGGAAATGAGTAACCAGGATATTCTCAAGACTCAATTGAATCGTATAAATAGAGAAGTAACTGAGTTCAAGGGATTAGTAGATATGTGGGATGTCATAAATGAAGTAGTGATAATGCCAATATTCGATAAGTACGATAATGGGATAACCCGAATATGCAAAGAAATGGGGAGAATAAACCTTGTACGAGAGGTATTTAAGGCTGCAAAAGAAGCTAATCCCGGATCTACACTGCTAATAAATGATTTTAACCTGTCAGAATCCTATGATATCCTATTAGAAGGTCTGCTTGAGGCAGGTATACCCATTGATGCTATAGGTATTCAAACGCACATGCATCAGGGTTATATTGGTGTTGAAAGAACTATGGAGATACTTGAGAGATTCTCACGCTTCAAACTGCCCATACATTTTACCGAAAACACTTTGGTTTCTGGACATATAATGCCGCCCGAAATCGAGGACCTTAACGACTACCAGATACCGGAGTGGCCAACCACACCGGAAGGAGAGGAACGTCAGGCAAGAGAAGCTGTAACCCACTATACAACCTTATTTAACCATCCTAACGTTGACTCCATCACCTGGTGGGATTTTACTGATGGAATGTGGTTAGGAGCACCTTCAGGCTTGCTGACAAAGGATAACAGAGTTAAGCCTATATATAACGAGCTTTACAACCTTATTAAAGGAAAGTGGTGGACCGGAGAATATACCCTAGTAACAGATGAAACGGGGAAACTGACAGCAGAGGGCTTTATGGGTGAGTATGAGCTTGAATGTGATGGCAGCAAGCTTCCATTTACCATTGATAAGGCACAGGAGTCTTGTACACTAAGCTTATAGACAAAATAGAACAAATATAATTTGATTTTGGGGTTCCATGAAGGTAATTCATGGAACCTTTGCCGTGGGTAATAATGAATCAGTTCACAATGCAGATATATTGGCATGTTTGGGGGGGTTATTCAAGGCTATGTATTAAATGTTAATTATTTATTAATAAAAACTTCATACTTATTTTAAAATACATAGGTATAATATTAATGTAAATAAGAAATCACCTTCATCGTATATAATTCATGTATATTACCATGGAAAGGGAGAACCGAATAGATGGTCATGAAAAGGAAAACAGCAGTAACTTCTCTTAATGGACTCGAACAAATGCTAAATTCTGATGATGTGCAAGCACTCAGGAGGAGTTTTTTAGAGTTGCAGCATTTGTATCAGTCGGCAACTCGTGAAATAAGTACAAAGCTTGAAATACTGGACGATGAATTCCAGATGATACATAAGAGAAATCCAATTCACAATATGCAAAGCCGAATCAAATCGATAAAGAGTATATATGAAAAGCTAAGCAGAAAGGAGCTGGATATCAGCATCGAATCAGCAAAGGCAAACCTTCATGACATTGCAGGTATCAGGGTTGTTTGCTACTATATAGAGGATATATATGTTATTGCAAAGATGCTGACTCAGCAGGACGATATTGAACTTATAAGAGAAACGGATTATATCAAGAATCCAAAGCAGAATGGATACCGAAGCCTACATTTAGTAGTTAAGGTACCAGTGTTTTTCTCCAGCGGAAAGGAGACAGTTCCTGTAGAAATACAGATCAGGACTATTGCCATGGATTTCTGGGCCAGTCTTGAGCATCAGCTAAAATATAAGAATATAGATGAAATTCCACCTTCTGTAGTAGAAGAGCTGCAGCAATGTGCCGACACCATAGCGGATACAGATCGTAGAATGCAAAGAATATACAAGACTATTGAACAGTATAGTTCAGATTCAGATAATGATACATAAAGCTAAATAAGCATATAAATTTGAGCTGAGATTTGCTGACTTGTCCTGAGTGACAAGGGGGTAAATCTCAGCTTTTTGTGTTACGTGTAGCTAAAAACTTGTATGGTCACAATTCATAAATTGAATGTTTAAATTCTGGAATGGGATGTAATATTTTACTTGATTAATGGGATGGGGTGAAGTATTATAGAAATATAGAGAATAGTGTCGAATCACTAAATTCAAAGGGGATTGTGAGGAGAGAAAAATGATTAAGCCTATCATTTTAAAGACCAAGTCATTCATTACTTCCGGGGCTTCAGCGGCTTTATTGTTTATAAAAAAAGTTTTCAAATCAGGCGGTAACAAATCAGCCTCCAATGGGAAATTGTCGAAAATAGGAGGCTTAGTCGATAACACATCTATACTTCGCAACCTCAAAATTCAAACCAGACTAATCGCATCCTTCATACTTGTGCTTGTTGTAGTACTCTTAGTAACCGGTGTGTTCTCATACAGTAGTTCCATAAAAACAATAGACAATAAGGTTGAGGGTTATTCCAAATTGGTGACCGGGCAGACAAGCGTGATTTTAGCCAAGGAAGTATCCCGTATGGAAGGCTATATACTTGATATTGGCACATCCTTAACGGTACAGGATGTTATAGCAGCCGAACCTACTGATGACTTTGAAAAGCTTCAACAGTCTAGGGATGTAACAGCAATGCTTGTTAATAAGTTTGCAACTGTTAAGGATATAGCCTATGCGGCAATTCTTCGAGGAGATGACTTTATGACCTCGGAGATTTATAGTGTAGGAGACCTAAAGGTGGATATCACACCTTTGTCAAAGAAAGATCTGAACGAAATTACCTGGAGCATGATCGATGTTGTGAACTCCGGTAAAGACAAGACTATGCTGGGTTTCCAGAGAAATATGAAGCATATGGCCACTGGTAAAGTTGCTGCCAAAATAGTTATTATACCTCACGAGAATTATTTATCAGGTGCTTTCAGCAAGCTAGATATCGGAAAGGATAGTAAAACCGGTAAGGAGTTTCCTATATTTATTGTAGATTCAAAGGGTAATATTATATCCTCAAGAGATACTGAGGAATATCCGCTGAACGCAGCAAATGATGTATCAAAGGTCGTTGGAGAAAAGGTACATAGTATAGTCGTTCAGAAACAGACCGACAAAGTAAAGTTTGAGGAAAGAAAAACAGGGAATACAAAGATTGATATTAATAGCAAGTCTTTTCTCCTCTCGTACTCGCAGATAGCAGAAAATAAGGATTGGTATCTTGTCACTATGGTGGACTATGAGTTTTTGAATAGTGAAGCCAACTCACTTAGAACAAACATAATTATTATCGGCTTTGTGTGTATAGTGTTTGCTATATTGTTATGCTTTATTATTTCAAGAAGCGTTGCTAACCCACTTAACAGGCTCGTGCTTATTATGAAGAAAGCAAAAGAAGGGGATTTAACAAGTCAGGTTAATGATTATGGAAGGGATGAAATTGGAGAGGTATGCAATAACTTCAATGATATGCTTTCAAACATCAATTCACTTATTTCACAGGTAAGAAGAACCTCGGCAAATGTTGTAGCTGCTGCAAGTAAGATTACTTCATCTTCTGAAGCCGCTTATACTGCATCTGAGCAGGTTTCTGTAACTGTTGAGCAAATAGCAAAGGGTGCTACTGACCAGGCAAATGAAATAAATGAGAGCGTTGGACATATGGACAAGCTTTCTGAGGGGATTACCTTAGTTGGGGATGATGTATCTCAGGTTATAAAGATTGCAAATCAAATAAACAATCTCAATGAAGATGCAGCAAAGACTATAAATGCTCTTAATATCAAGTCAAATCAGGTTAGTGAAACTACAAGCAGGGTTTCTGAAAATATTACCGACCTGAGTAACAGTATGAAAGAAATCCAGAAGATTCTTAAGATAATGATCGGAATTTCCGAACAAACAAATCTTCTCTCACTGAATGCATCAATTGAAGCTGCCCGCGCCGGAGAGGCCGGAAGAGGTTTCGCCGTTGTTGCAAACGAGGTTAAGAAGCTTGCAGAACAGTCCAAGGAATTTACCAGCAGTATTAGCGCTATCCTATCTTCAATAGGTAAGAAAACAAATGAAACTGTTCAGGAAGTTATGAATTCAAATGTCGTTGTAAGCGAACAGATAATTGCGGTTGGTGAAACGGAGAAAATGTTTACAACAGTATTTAAGGCTATGGAAGAGGTTATAGCAAATATTGAAAGAACTGAGAAATCAGTTGACAATATTATGAAATCCAAGGATAAGGTACTGGAGTCAATGGAGAACATATCAGCGGTTGCAGAGGAATCGGCAGCTACTACTCAGGAAATATCCGCAAGTACCGAACAACAGATGGCATCTGCTGAGGAACTAGCAAAGCATGCGACAGACCTAAATGAACTTTCTTCAGCACTGAATCTGGAGCTTGATAGATTTAAGACAGAATAAATCAAAGATTTTAAGAAGACTCTATAAAAGGGTCTTCTTTTTTTGACAGGCAGTCGCACATCGAACAGTAAAATTTTTCCCGGAAGAATATTAAATCCACTTTGATAGAGAATAGTTTCGGTATATAATTTATGAATAAACCAGTACGGGAGTTCTAATAATGAAAAGATTTTTAGTAATAATGTTGGTTGCGTTATGTTTAATAATGTCCGGGTGTTCAACCGGAAATATCTCAACACAGTCAGCTACCTTACCTTTAACCAATTCCGGTGCAGTGACAAAAACCTTGGCGGCGTATGATACTCAAAATCAAACACCTAAGGAGCTAGCTGTGAAAACACCGGCAAAAAAGTCTGGTGCAGAACAGGGTGAAATGCCTTTGAAGAACCTGACAGTCTGCCTGGACCCGGGACATGGAAAGCTGACAAAGAAGGTTAAAAAGACCGAACCCCTCGCACCGGGAGAAAGGGTTATGAAGGCTGCAACTGCTTCGGGAACTACTGGGGTTGCAACCAAAATAACCGAGGAAAGCCTTAACCTTAAGGTGGCATTAAAGCTTAAGGAAGCTCTTTTGAAAAAGGGAGCAAAAGTAATAATGGTGAGGGAGACTCAGGTTTGTAACATGACTAACGTAGAAAGAACCGAGTTCTGGAACAAATCAGGAGCTGAGCTTACAATACGGATACACGCAAATGGGTCAAATAATAAAAATGTATCCGGTGTATTGATGATGGTACCGGGAAACAAGTATATCAAGGATAAGGATCTGCTGGAGAAGAGTACAAAGGCAGGTGAATTTATCATGGCTGCTGTTCTGAAAAACACAAAGGCTAAATCTATGGGGACTGTTAAAAGTAATGATCTGACAGGCTTCAACTGGTCAAAGATACCGGTTATGCTGTTAGAAATGGGTTTTATGACAAATCCCCAGGAGGACAAGCTTTTGAATACTGACGCATATCAGAAACGGATAGTAGAAGGAATTGTCGAAGGTGTTGAAGGATATTATGGTTATATTAATAAGAAATAGATACCTATTCTGCTTGGCTGCCACCCATACAAACGGAAGCTGCTCCTGTCTAACAAGGGGCACCTCCGGAGTGTATAGGAGCTCTTAAACCATATGTCAAAATAAAAATTGGGTGAAAAATGTTATCCAATGGCCACTGTGCCATCTTCACCTGTTCTTATTCTGTAACATTCCTCAACTGTCTGCACAAAAATTTTTCCATCCCCGATTTTTCCGGTTCTTGCTACCTTCATTATTGCATCAATTGTTGGTTTTACATAATCATCGTTCACAGCAATCTCAAATCGGACTTTTGTCAGCAAATTCACCGTGTTAACGTTGCCTCTGTAGCTCTCTGTATAACCCATCTGCTGCCCGCAGCCCTTTACATGGGAGACAGTCATTTTATATATATCAGCGTCAAAAAGAGCTGCTTTTATGTCCTCGACCGCTTCAGGTCTAATAATTGCAATTACCATTTTCATAAAAGTCCTCCTCACATTAAAGTATTTGCTCGGGATTGGCGTCAATTCTGTGAAAGGTCAGATCTGCTCCAATAAGCTCTTCCTGCTCGCTAACCCTAATGCCAAAGACCAGATCTATTACTTTATAAAGGATGAAGCCGGTTGTAAATGCATAGATAAGTGCAAGGAGTGAGCCAGTTAGTTGGGATAGAAAGCTTAAATCATAAACACCGCCGAGAGCCTTTCTCCCGAAAATACCGGCTGCAATTCCGCCCCAGGTACCATTTAAGCCATGTAGTGGCCAAATACCCAAGACATCATCTATTTTCCATTTTGCCTCAAGCTTGAAGAAGCATATAAATATTAGCCCTGCAACGGCTCCTATAAAAAGTGCCGCAAAGGGATGCACAACGTCCGAACCGGCGCAAATGGCTATAAGACCGGCTAAAGCTCCATTGTGTGTAAACCCAACATCATTTTTAGATAGGAGCAAACCTGAAATAGTACCTCCCACCATAGCCATAAGAGAATTTATAACAACAAGGCCGGATATGGCATTGACATTTTGTGCACTCATAACATTGAAGCCAAACCAGCCTACTATCAAAATCCAGCTGCCAAGAGTAAGGAAGGGAATATTACTGGGGCGGGTGTTAAATCTGCCGCTGAATCTGCCCATCCTTGGGCCGAGAATAATAATAGCTGCCAGTCCGATCCAGCCTCCAAGAGAATGAACTACCACAGAGCCTGCAAAATCATGGAAGGGTGTGCCGAATAGCTTTTCAAATAAAGAACCGCTTTGTCCCATGAAGGAATTTCTACCCCAAACGAGGCTTTCAAAAAATGGATAAATAAGACCTCCCAGAATAACAGCACCAAGGGATTGTGTGAAAAATTTCATCCTTCCCACAACTCCTCCGGAGATAATGGCGGGAATACATGCCGCAAATCCCAGCAGGAAGAAAAATCTGACAAGCTCCAGTCCGTTTTGTTGCGTGAAGAGGCTGCTGTTTGTGTAAAGTACAATACCATATGAAATAGGAAAACCAATTATAAAGTATGCAACAGTTGTGACAGACCAGTCGAATATGATTTTATTAAATGCATTAACTTGATTTTTTCTGCTGACACTACCAGCCTCCAAAAAAGCAAAACCGGCGTGCATGGCCAGTATCATAACGGCACCCAGCATTAAATACAATACATTGATTGAACTCATGTATGTAATACTCCTTTCTTTATTCAATTGGCAAAGCAAATTGAATGAAAATCGGAAACACGTCATTGTATTTCATTGTAAGTGGAAATAGGCTGTTTTGGATTTAAACAGAAAAAAAGAAGAGATCCTCTTCTTTCTAGTCCAAAATAGAAGAGAGCGTCATTGCTCTTATGAAAATATTCTTACTGCATAAAAATTCTAATACAAATAATAATTAAAAGCAAGTACATTTTTTACAAATTCAGTAATGTAAATATAGTCTAAGCTTTCAAATATCGTTTTACAAAAATTATATAATTTTGTACAATTATACTTGTGGACTTAATACCATATCAATCATATAAACAAGGATTATTGATAGATATTTAATTATACAAGTATAATAAAGGAGTTAAAAATGGTTTCATCGGATAGATATGTTGCACCCGAGCCCATAATTAATATCGATATTCTTAAAGCATCATTTCCTGCTTACTATAATCTATTGAACCAAGATGAGCTGCAGCCCTACAAGATAATTTTATGCTCAAATCTAAGTGGGAAAAAGGAAGAGGCAGCTGAGACAATAATTTTATTGTATAATTCTGAGTTTATAATGCTTAAGAATGTTACTAATGGAATATCAAAGCATAAGCTGCTCCTTGAGGATGTAAATTTCTTAGTAAATGAGGGAGTGCCACATTCATATTGCATTGTAATTGATTACAAGCATGCACAAAATGAGCGTATATACTATGATTCCAAGGTTAATGACCTTGTGAGAGGAATATTAACTGAGTTTCGTATTAAGTTACTTGAGAGCATGAGGATAGATGAAAGATCAGCTTGTTCCGAATTAGCTTTTTCAGATATGGAGCTAAATAAATATCCGGGGGCGGCAATAGCAAAATCCCTTATTCTTGACGAAAATTCGGTCTTGTGCAGTCTGATGCAAAGAAAGGTTCATAATCATCCTGGTCTGCTTTTCAGTAAGGTTGTAACCAACACACATTTTACTGTTGTATGTAAAAGAGAAATCATCATTTTTATGGAGAGAAGCAGTACCAGAGTCAGTCGTGATATTTCCGGAGACCTTATACACATACCCCTGAGAGCACTCAGAAATATATCAATAGAGGCAACAGGAAAGGGTATGCTGCTAAAATACCTTTTTAACTCAAACAGGAAGCTTGAATTATTTTATGAAAATCAAAGCACTGAGCAGCTTCTGAAAATCATGTCCTATGTTAATAGTTTGATTGCACTGTAATTTGTTAAATAAAGCAATTCTTTCTTGACCAAATTAATAATATAAAATACAATCAAACTAATATAATTCTACTGGACTGTGCTGTTTATTCCAAAGTAGTTTCTGCTGTTATACTCTATTATAATAAAATGAGGTGCCTATGAGGTTTAACAACGATTTAATAAATAAAGTACTAGAATCCTTCCAATTGGATAGACATAATATTCTACGCATAGCAGGTTTGTTTAGGGATACCCTTGAGGCTGGGCTGAGAGGCGAGAAAACCTGCCTGAAAATGCTCCCATCTTATATCGGAAAGCCGACTGGCAGGGAGCAAGGTGTATTTATGACCATGGACATGGGGGGAACCAATCTGCGATGTACTAAGTTTAAAATACACGAGGGCAGATTTGAAAAGCTATCAGAAATAAAGGAAAAACTCATAAGCAAGGAAAAGGGATATAACCTAACAAAAGCTGATGTTGATGCCAAACAACTCTTTGACTTTATGTCAGACTGTGTAAAAAGCATAACAGAACCGGGAGAAAGCTTATTTCTTGGCAATACCTTCTCCTTTCCTTGCAGGCAGGAAGGTATCAATGACGCCTATCTTATTCATTGGACAAAGGAAATCGCAACAAAGGGAGTAGAGGGCCAGAATATTAACAAGCTGCTTGCTAATGCTCTGAAGGACAAAAACTTAGATATAGAGCCTGTAGTTATATTGAATGACACGGTAGGAACCTTGCTGGTAGCAATGTACAGCTATCAGGAGGCTGATGTCGGCTCTATAATGGGGACTGGACACAACACCTGTTACCTTGAAAATAATCATCCAATAAACGGCGGAAAAATGATAGTGAATCTTGAGTCGGGTAACTATAATGTAGGTCTTCCCGTTACAACATATGATGAAAGCATTGATCGGAACAGTCAGATGCCAGGTGCACAGCTCCTTGAAAAAATGGTTTCAGGCTATTACATGGGAAGTTTGCTAAAGGAAGTTTGCAAGGACCTCTATGAAAACAAGGCCTTATTTCAGGATGCGGGAGTTGATACAAAAGCCTTTTTTGACCAAAGCTTTAATGCATTAATGGTTGAGAATTTCATTCTCTATCCCTATAAAACTTCAGACCAATACAACTGTTCAGTAGAGGATGCCGAGATTATAAAAGCTGTAGCTGAGGCAATCCTTAAGAGAACAGTAAGACTTGTGGTAGCAACATTTATTGGGATTCTGTTTCATCAGGAGAAAGCCGGTGAAAGAGTAAAAGGTAAACATATAATAGCAATTGACGGTACGATATATGAGAAGATGCCAAAGGCTCCAATGCTAATGGAAGAGGCATTCTCAGATGCTCTGGGGCAGGATTCCGAAAATATTCAGGTACAGCTTGTAAAGGATGGATCGGGACTTGGTGCTGCAATAGCGGCAGCAGTTGCTACTAGCCAGAAATAGGGCTGTTGTAAATGTACAGGAACTATAAATCAATAATTATATAGAAATGCAAAAATATAAGCGTGATTTTGTTACTCACGCTTATATTTATTAACACCATTTAATATTTTTACAGAATAGCTTTATTATTTTGCTCGCTATATCTCGTAAGGCGGCCCTCGTAGTAAACAATTTTATGGTTTATTTTTTCCAGGTTTTTGTTTAACTCCTCAATTTGTCTCAATACATCCTGACGGTGCTGAAGTAGCATTTCCACACGATTTTTTATGGTATGATCCCCTTCCAGTGTGCTTTGAATAAACAATTTAATCTGTCTGATAGGCATACCGGTGTTTTTGAGACAGCATATGAGACCAAGCTATTCTATATCATTATCTGTAAATAGTCTGTTACCTGAGCTGTCTCTTTCTACAAAGGGAAGAAGCCCCTCTTTGTCATAATAACGTAGTGTGTGTGTAGTCAAATTTGATTTTGCTGCTGCTTGTTTAATAGTATATTCCATCGAAAAGACCCTCCCAAAAAGTAAAACCTCTGCTTATTATAAATTACACTTATAAATGTCCGGGGTCAAGTAAAACGTCAAGTGAAAAAATCATTGACTTAGAGGTAACTCTAGGGTATAGAATTTCAATTATAATCAATAATAGACTTTGTAAAAGCGGGAATACCCTAACTACAAATCGGAAAGAGGTGTTGGTTTTGAAGAGAATTAGTATTGGTGGAGCATTTGAGGCATCGGAAATTTCTCTGGGCTGTATGAGGATAACCGAGCTGTCAAAAAAGGATGCTGAGGTACTTATTAAGACTGCTTTGGAAGAGGGGATAGATTTCTTTGACCATGCAGACATATATGCAGGTGGAAAGTCGGAGGAATTATTTGCCGAAGCTGTTGATATGAAACCCTCTATTAGGGAAAAGTTTTTAATTCAAACTAAATGTGGTATCAGGCAGGGTTATTTTGACTTCTCAAAGGAACACATTCTAAATGCGGTAGATGGAAGCTTGAAGAGATTAAGAACCGATTATATTGATGTGCTTCTATTACATCGACCAGATGCCCTGGTTGAACCGGAGGAAGTTGCAGAAGCCTTCTCAATTCTTCAGAGCAGCGGTAAGGTAAGAAATTTTGGAGTCAGTAACCTGAACCCCATGCAAATAGAGCTACTCAAAAAGTCTGTTACACAGAAGCTGATAGTTAACCAACTACAAATGAGCATAATGCATACCGGTATGATAGATGCCGGAATAAATGTTAATACAAACTTCCAAGGGGCATTTGACAGAGACGGTAGTATACTGGATTACTGCAGGTTAATGGACATCACTATTCAGCCATGGTCACCCTTCCAATTTGGTTTTTTTGAAGGGGTATTTTTGGACAATGACAAATTTCCTGACCTGAATAAAAAAATCAATGAGCTCGCGGAACTAAAGGGAGTAACGAACACAGCGATAGCAATTGCCTGGCTTCTGAGGCATCCTGCACGCATGCAGCCAATAGTGGGAACAACCAGTGCCTCCAGGCTCAAGGACATAGCAAAAGCATCAGGAATTGAGCTGACAAGGCAGGAATGGTATGAAGTTTACAAAGCTGCAGGTAACAAGCTTCCATAATTAATTAATGAAAAGACAGCACTGAAGAATTAAAGTGGACTCCATTTAGTTCTCAGGCTGTCTTTTTATATTGTGTGCGTCCAGCGAAGCTGGAGCACACTTGAATCATGGTTTGCTGCTCTTTTCTGCGAAAATCCTTTCAAATAGCTTTCTATTAGTTAATACACTTGAGTCTGTGGACGTCTTCTTTTCCCATGAAATAACTTTAATTATGTAAACATAATCTGTTGTCTTTCATATTATACTTTTAGAAGTAATATGGAGGTCATCAACTTGAAATATTTAATTACTGGTGGAAACGGTTTTATTGGCTCTCATTTAACTTTAAAATTAATAAATGAAGGCCATGAAGTTACAGTTCTCGATAATTTTTTTACAAGTCCCGAAGGAAGACTCAATAATACCGGTGCTAACGTTATCAGGGGAAGTATAATGGATGAGAATCTATTAAAAGGACTTATAGAAAACTGTGATTATGTAATACATCTTGCAGCAGTGGTTGGCGTGAGACTGGCAATGGCAAATGGAATTGATGGTCTTAGGCTCAGCTGCCAAGGATCAGATAATATATTAAAATATGCTACATTGTTCGATAAGGATGTCCTTGTCACATCTTCTTCAGCAGTATACGGCAAAATAACAGCAGACAGCGTTTCTGAGGAAGATGACAGCCTTATTGGCTGCAGCACTAAACCCAGTTGGATGTACTCAATAGAAAAACTTGCGGAAGAGCACATGTGCTTGTCTTATCACAGAGAGCATAACACCAAAGTGAAGATTTGTAGGTTATTTAACGTTATTGGTCCAAACCAGTCCAAATATTATGGTATGGTTGTTCCTAATTTTATAACTTCTGCATTAAAAAATGAACCATTACAGGTGTATGGTGATGGAAAACATACCAGAACATTTGCTTATATTGATGATATATTAGATGGCCTTCAGATGGTAATTGATAATGGGAAAATAGGAGAGATATATAATATCGGTGGTACTGAAGAAATTAGTATTCTAGAGCTTGCTAATAGAGTAATAACCTTAACTCAATCATTTTCAAATATAGAGTTCATCCCATTTGTACAGGTATTTGGTGAGAAATTCGAAGAAACAAAACAGCGCAAACCAGATATTGGGAAATTAAGAGGGCTGGGCTATTCTCCCAAATACTCACTTGACAAGGCACTCTTAAAGATAATTGAAGCAATAAAACAAAGGGGTGAAAACTAAAATGCTCTATCTTATTTTGGAGTCAGATAATGGTTCTGGCTATCATTATACCTATAATAATGAGTTGAGAAAATACTTGCAGCAAAACAATATAAAGTTTATTGAAATTCCTTTAGAAAGCAGGCATTTATGCCAAACCAATTTGGATAGAATAAATTCAATCAAATCTAGCAACGAGGATATCTGGCTGTTTTCTTATGCACAAAACCCCTTAATCAATATAGTATTACTTAAACCAGGGAAAAAATTTTGTCACATTCATGGCTTGGAGGCCTTGGCTTATGAACCGGCTGTGCTACACGGATACCGGTTATACGAGGAGGTTTTGCTTTATAACTACGACGGATTATTTGTAAATTCAAAGTGGGCATATTCTGTTATTGAGAAGGCCTATCCTGGGTTAGCTTCTAAAACACAAGTAACAGGATTTCCGTTTGATATTAACTTTGCACAAAGATACAAGGGTATTGGAAAAGATGATAAAACAATAGCTTTTAACCAAAGATTTGATATGGATAAGCTTCATATGCTCGAAGTTTATATATGTGAAAAACTAATAGATTTGGGCTATACTGTTATGCATATATGTTCTAAAGGCGAGTATGAAAGAATTCAATCAGATAGAGAATCTAGAAATCTCCTCAGTGAAGCTGTAAAAATGGGTGTCCAATTATTGGTTACAAAATCAAAAGATGACTATTATGAAAAACTTTCTAGAGCTAAATTCGCAGTCACAACTTCAATAGCTGATACTTTATCTATATGTATGCTTGAAGCAGCAGCCCTAGGAGCTATTCCAGTAGCTCCTAACTTTGGTCCTTTTCCTGAGTATATACCCTCAGAGAGCCTTTATAAGCCATTTAATGTTGACCAAATAATAGATATTATTAGGAGGGGAAAAAATCCTCGAGTGAATTTGGAGAGATATAAACCAGATAATGTTTTTGGAATCTACATGAAGAGTATGGGGGTGATATAATGCTTTATTTTATGGGTTATACAGATAATGAAGGCAACTGGACAGGTAACTTCACAAGAGCCATGAGGAATGAGCTGAATAGAAGGAAAATAGAGTATATTGAACTCCCTCCATTTGATTGGTATACTGCTAATCCACCAATAGAATATTATTTAAGTATTAATAGTAAAAAAGATGATATCTGGCTCTTTGGGTGGGCACAGTCTCCTGCAATGGACTATTTAAAAGATAAACCAGGCAGAAAGTACGGGATAGTTGTTGGATCAACAGCAAGTCCTTTTGAACCGGCAAATTTATGGGGAACATCAAGCTGGTGCAATGAAAGGTTTAGACTTGGACAATACGACAAAATTTATGCTGTTTCCAACTGGTGTAGCAATGTTATAACCAAAGCATATCCCGAATTGCAAGGAAGAGTAGAAGTAACAGGTTTTCCCATAGAATATGGCATATATGATCCATACAAGCAAATAAAAAAAATAGATAACCTTGTAATATTTAATCAAAGGTTATCAACAGAAAAGCTCCATATTGTAGAAGTAGAATTATCGCGTAGGCTTGTTGCAAAAGGCTTCAAAGTACAACATTTATCGGGCACTTCAAGAGAGGAGTTAGCTAAACAAAGCTCAACGCTTGAGGCACTGCTAAAAATAATGGATAATTCCGGAGTAGAATTCATACACAACACTGTTAAAGAAACCTACCATACAAACCTTGCAAAAGCTACTATTGCTGTTACTACATCGATCGCAGATATGCTTCCAAATTCGATGCTTGAGGCAATTTATCTTAACCTTGTTCCTGTCGCGCCAAGGAATTTATGTTTCCCGGAATTTATTCATAAGGATAATCTTTACACCCCATACGACCTAGATGAAATGGTGGAGGTTATAATAAAACGTCCAATAAGAGAACATCCAATAATGCAGTTTTCAAAAGAATTAGTAGTTGAAAAGTATCTTAAAAGTATGAATGTAATCAATTAATACTCTAGTATTGTTTATATAATTTTTAAATTGTTGTTTACATTTGCAGTTGTTAAAGCTTTTGCTTGGTTAATTTGGGAATGATATTCTGACTGGGAAGGGTAAATGTTAAGGCTTCAGACATGAGCTTGTCTGGAAGAAATGGAGCAGGAAATGAAGGCAGACCTACTGAAAAAAATAGAAGACAGGACTGCTTTGGTGAGCGTTATAGGACTTGGCTACGTGGGATTGCCCCTGGCAGTCGAGATAGCTAAAGCAGGCTACAAGGTTGTCGGAATAGACATCAATAAAGAAACTGTGGATAGAGTAAATGCTGCTTGCAATTATATAGGTGATGTAGATGAGGTTGAGCTTCAAGAGGTTGTAAAAAAGGGATTGCTGTCTGGAACAACAGATTTCGGCAGCCTTAAGGCTGTTGATTGCATTTTGATATGTGTACCAACTCCACTGGATGCAAACAAGCAGCCCGAGCTTGGTTTTATTAAGTCAGCGGTGTATGAGCTGGCAAAGCATGTTAAGGCAGATACACTTGTGATTCTTGAAAGCACCACTTATCCGGGTACCACCCAGGAATTACTTAAGCCCGTAATTGAGAAGGAAACTGAGCTTATCTGTGATAAGGATTTTTTTCTTGCCTTTTCTCCCGAAAGAGTTGATCCAGGAAACGAGGTTTACAAAACCGGAAACACACCCAAGGTTGTGGGGGGAATAGGTAAGGACAGTACCCAAGCAGCCGCAGCCTTATATAGGAATATTTTAAGAAGTGAGGTTTTTGAAGTGTCCAGTCCGGCAGTTGCCGAAATGGAGAAAATCCTTGAAAATACTTATAGAAATATTAACATAGCCCTGATTAATGAACTTGCAATCATCTGCGAGCAAATGAAAATTGACATATGGGAAGTAATAGAAGCGGCAAAGACAAAGCCCTATGGCTTTCAGGCCTTCTATCCCGGCCCGGGTATAGGAGGACACTGTATACCCCTTGATCCCTTCTACCTTTCCTGGAAGGCAAGAGAATATGACTATCCTACAAGACTGATCGAGCTGTCTGGTGAAATTAATCAGTATATGCCCAGGTATGTGGTGGAGAGAATCTTTAAGCTTATGAACAGACTGAAAAAGCCCTTGAACGGTTCAAAAGTACTGATACTTGGGGTGGCTTACAAACCTAATATAGGAGATTGTAGGGAGAGTCCTTCACTTAAGGTGCTTGAGCTGCTGGAGGAGGAAGGCTGCAGTGTTTGCTATCATGATCCTTATGTACCACATTTTACCCACAAAAATAAATTGCATACTAATACAGAACTGTCGGAAGAAGCTCTGAAGAGCATCGATCTGGTAGTAATTACAACTCCTCATAGCTGCATCGACTACAATTTTATTCAGAGTAAAGCCAGGCTTATATTTGATACAAGAAATGCAATGAAGGAAGTAGTAAATAAAGAGAATATAGAGCTTTTATGAAGGGGTAGAATCTCTTGCTGTAAAGCTGAATGCTCCTCAGAGGACTAGCAGTAATTATACATACACTGCTTGCCACCTGGGAGCATTTTGAAAAACTAAGTATAATATTTGCAGATAGAATTCATATACGCTCCAGGGAGATTAACTCCGTAAATAATTACCCTATTTTCTTATGGCACTCTTCATGTTTCTGACATATTCACTTAGTGGTCTTGCCGACGAAGGCCCATGCTCTTCTATTAGCTTGACAATGGCACTGCCCACTATAATTCCGTCGGAGTATTTGCATATATCAGCTGCCTGCAGAGGAGTGGATATTCCAAAACCTACTGCAACAGGGACCTTAGCTACTGAGCGATCTGTTTTGATGATTGAAGGCAGATCGGTTTGAATCTCACTTCTGACACCGGTTACGCCCATTGAAGAGACACAGTATACAAAGCCCTTGGCATCTGTGGCGATTTGCTCTATACGCTTCTGTGAGGTAGGTGCGATAAGTGTAATAATATCAATTTGATATTTCTCACTGAAGGGCAGCAGCTCACCCCTTTCCTCAAAGGGAATGTCCGGAATTACTACTCCATCTATTCCGGCATCACTGCAATCTCTGAAAAAGTGCTCATAGCCATAACTGAAAACCGGGTTCAGATAAGTAAGAAATACAAGAGGTACTTGGGTTTTTAAACGCACTGCCCTTACCATATCAAAGATTCCTGACAAATTAGTTCCAGAGGCCAAAGCCCGAGCATTTGCTTTCTGTATAACAGCTCCTTCAGCTATTGGATCTGAAAAGGGAATTCCTATTTCTATCAGATCTGCGCCGGCCTCAACCATAGAGAGAATAAACTCGGCTGTTTTATCCAGTGAAGGATCACCTGCAGTTAAGAAGCCTATAAAGGCTTTTCCATGTTCAAATGCTTTATATATATTACTCATTAACATCCACCCCCATATATCTGGCAATAGCCGCAACATCCTTATCCCCACGCCCTGATAGACAAGCAACAATTATTTGATCATTGTCCATTTCAGGAGCCAGCTTCATTACATGAGCAATAGCATGAGAACTCTCTATAGCAGGGATAATGCCTTCTGTTTTGGACAGATACTCAAAGGCGTTAACTGCTTCGGCATCTGTGACAGACACATATTTTGCTCGGTTCAAATCATGTAGATAGGCATGCTCCGGGCCAATCCCAGGGTAATCCAGCCCGGCAGAAATAGAATATACCGGTGCAATCTGTCCGTTCTCATCCTGACAGAAATATGACTTCATGCCGTGGAAAATGCCCAGCTGGCCCTTCGCTATGGTTGCAGCGTGATGTTCGGTATCTACTCCCTTACCGGCGGCCTCACAGCCAACAAGCTTTACCGAATGATCATTCATGAAATCATAGAATAAGCCCATAGCATTACTGCCGCCGCCTACGCAGGCTATTGCAGCATCTGGAAGCCGCCCTTCCTTTTCCAGCAGCTGTTCCTTTACCTCCTTACCTATTACACTCTGAAAATCCCTTACTATCATAGGGAAGGGGTGAGGACCCATTACAGAGCCTAAAACGTAGTGGGTATCTTCAACTCTGGAAGCCCATTCCCGCATGGTTTCGTTGACAGCATCCTTAAGAGTCTGTGTACCGCTGACTACAGGATGAACCTTTGCTCCCAGCAGTTCCATTCTGAATACATTGAGAGACTGCCGCCTCGTATCCTCCAGACCCATGAATATCTCGCATTCCAATCCCATAAGTGCTGCTGCCGTAGCTGTCGCAACACCATGCTGACCTGCGCCGGTTTCGGCTATTACTCTCTTCTTTCCCATTTTCTTCGCCAGAAGTACCTGACCCAGCACGTTATTGATTTTGTGAGATCCTGTGTGGTTC
>JAEZIV010000135.1 GCA_023436515.1 Bacillota bacterium | reverse complement strand
GCCTATAACTATTGACTGGCAGGCAATTTTAACACGGTCACTTTTGTTTATAAATGTAATAAGGAGACTTCCAAATAAACATGCATCAATAACATTGGCACTCATTGCACGTTTTCCATCTTCAGGAACTAAGCGCTCGCTCCAGTCCAGACCTTCGGCTTTGGCTAAATAGCTGGATATAATACCCCATTCGTCAAAACAGATATTAACGGTTTTATCGGAGTATTTTCTTCCCTTAACAAAGTCTGCTGCCGCACAAACCGTATCAATAAAACTACCTGCATCCTGAGCGATACATGGCAGATCTTCAGGTGTAAACTGAG
Source organism: Bacillota bacterium (assembly GCA_023436515.1). Classification (GTDB taxonomy): domain Bacteria; phylum Bacillota; class Clostridia; order Acetivibrionales; family DSM-1351; genus Ruminiclostridium. Next base: position 5,207 of record JAEZIV010000135.1, on the reverse strand, counting down.
CCGGGAACACTGTACCTTTAATGATTTCAGGATCATAGCTATAGTAGCGGTGAATTGAAAGATAATCAACCTTTTCGTAGCAATGCTCTAGAACGATTCTATCCCAATCGGGGTACGATGGGTGGGTTTTATCATTTGCACAGCTTCCGCAAGCAACCAATTCAATATCAGGATCTACAGTACGCATTTGTTTCGCAGCCTCATAAGCTACACGCCCATACTCCTCGGCTGTTTTCTCTCCCATCTGCCAGGTTCCGTCCATCTCGTTACCCAGACACCAAAGCTTTATATCATGAGGCTTTTCATATCCGTTTTGCTTGCGAAGGTCACTGAAATAGGTTCCTCCCTCCAAGTTGGTGTACTCAATTTCATACGAGGCCTCTTCGGGAGTTCCAGTACCAAGGTTCACGGCAAGCATTGGCTCTGAGCCTGCTTTCTTAACCCAATCGGTATATTCGTCAATACCCATCTGGTTGGTTTCAAGCTGTCTCCAGGCTTTTTCAAAACGTACTGGGCGCTTTTCCTTTGGGCCTATACCGTCCATCCAATTGTAACCCGACACAAAATTTCCTCCGGGATATCTGATGGCAGTTGAATTCAGTTCACGCATCAGCTTCAGGACGTCCTTACGGAAGCCTTGCTCATCAGCCTCAGGATGCTCGGGATTATATATGTTTCCATATACTATTTTCCCTATTGGTTCAATAAAGGTACTGAAAATACGCTTGTCGACCTTCGAGATTATAAAATCCTTGTCAACCTTCAGTTTTGCTTTCTTCATTATTACCTTCTCCTCTCGTACATTTTATATGGTGATCACAGCTTAGCTCAAGGTTAAGCCGCTGCTTTTGCCCTGTTTCGATCCGGTTACACGCCTAAAGACAGCAACCAGTGTCATACATGCCGTCAATATGACCAGTGAGAGTACATAAATCAATACTTGATTAAAATCAAAGATATATCCTGACACAACACCTACGATGGAAGCCAGGATACTGGACATTGTATTTAAAAGGGTATATACTCCCGTTCTCTCGTTCTCCTGTGTAACATTTGCAATCAAGGAGCTTAGGTGCGGCATAAGGATAGAAGCCCCACAGGCATAGAATACTATGTGAAGTATAACCATTGGTAAATTCCCGTCGGGGGCAAATATTAGTATAAGCACGGCTATTATGTCCAATGAGAAGCCCGCGGTCATAAGCTTTGAGTTGCTAAACCTATGTAATAATATTGGGTTAAGAAAAATAGATACCAAAAGTGTTACACTTGCAAAAACAGCACCTAATATTGAGATCAGGGACTTGTCCATTTTAAGACTGTCGGTTAAGTAAGGAACAAAATATAGACTTGCATAAGAGCCTATTGCTACATATATCTGAAACAAAATAAACAGACACATGGTAAGGAATATTTCAGGCTTTCTTTTCAGCACCGAAATTGTCCTGCCATAAAGTCCAAAATCCAGCTTTGATTTTAGGCTCTTATTTCTGGCTTCGGCCAGCACCGTTTTACCTATTTCACTCTCCACATAAAACTTATTTCTTATTAGCATCATTGCAGTCATAATAATAGCGCCAATAAAAAGGAAGGATCTTTCAGATTGCACCAACCCGAAATTCTTGACGGCAATTCCACCTAGAGGTACTAACAAGCCGGTGGTTGTATTTATTATGTTTATCAAATTAAAGGCTGACATTCGTTGCTGCTTGTTGGCATCTTCAGACATTATGCAGTTAAATGCAACACTTGTGACCATTCCACCAAGCTTGTTTGTAAAAACCCCCAGCAAGAACATTAAATAGCTGCTTGATAAAGCATATATTAAAAAGGATAGGGGCCACGTAATTATATCCGAAATAACCATAGCCCTTTTTCTACCCAATGTATCAACTATAACTCCCCCAAAAAGAGAAGAAATAATTCCAAAGATAAAGCCAAAGGATATTAAGTAACCAAGCTGCCTATCTGTAACCCCTTGGCTTTTCATATACAGGCTTAAATAGAAGTTGCAGATTCCAAAAGGAACACCCCAGAAGCACTGACATATTATAGTAACCTTCTGATTACCACTTAAGTTCTTAAAAGAATGAAATATATTTACCACAGATGTTCTCCCTCAAATTTAAAAAGTTACCATTAAATAGTGCCAATAACAAGATATTAGCATGAGTATCACCTTATAATCTGGTAAATTGTTGATAAAAAATCGGACATTTATTGCTATTCTATTCTTTAGAATAATTCTCACTGCTTATGTTCTTTATTAAATCCGAAACATCCTCTGAATGATATAGGTATAATTCATGCAAAGCCCTTGTACACACTGTGTATAATATTCTTCTTTCCTCTTCCCCTGAATAATCGGCGTGATTAACCGAACTAACTAGAACAGCATCGAATTCCAACCCTTTTGACAGGTACGATGGTATTATTACCACACCTTCCTCATATTCATCACTTTTGTTTGACACAAGCTTAATATCAACCAATGCTTGTATTTCTCTATACAATCTTTCACATTCTGGGACATTTTTACAGATTACCGCTATTAGCTTATAGCCCTTTGACTTAAGCTTACCAATGTCCTTTGAAATCCTATCTGCTAAATATTTTTTATCGGTATATATAATTTTAGGCTTGTCTCCGTGCCTGTTCAATTGTTCAGATGAGTCAGGAGCTGAAATTATCTGCTTGCAGAAGGCTGCAATCTCCATACTTGAGCGATAGCTCTTTGTCAATGTAACATACTTAAAATCCGAACTTTCAAAAACCTTTGCTATGCTTTCGAAGCTGCCGGCATTCATATACCTGTTTACAGTCTGATTCATATCTCCAAGTATGGTCATATTAGCGAATTGAAAAGCTTTTCTGAAAATCTCGTAATGTATAACCGTATAATCCTGAGCCTCGTCAATTATAATGTGCTTAATGGTTTTGTTACTATTTAAGGAATCGAGGGAGATTCCCAGATATAAGATTGGCGCAAGGTCTTCGTATTTAATAGTATTTCGATCTATTTGATATTTTGTGTATTGGCATATATCCTTTATTGCTTCTTTTTCAATTATATCAATTATATTATTAAAATCAAAAAAAATGTCCGGTTTATTGAAAAGGGCTTTATACAAAGAAATAAGATCAAAGGAGGTCAGTTGAGCTATGCTGTTGTGAGCAGTCTGATACTCCTTTCTGGCTAAAGAGTCTTCCTCCGAGAACCCTTCCTCCTGGCCATGCTTGTACTGACGAATAAGCTCCAACCGCTCATATATGCGCCTTTCCTCTGCTTGCTCTAAAAGAAATATCAGTCTTTGTCGTAGCTTTTCCAAACGCTTTGCATATGGAATCCGAGAGTAGTCCTCTGTGAAAAGAGCAGTAATTTCCTCCGCTGAACATATGGTTTGACCGTTGTAAATCAAATCCTCAAACCGAAGGCTTTTTCCCTCTTTAAGGTAATTTATATACCTCTCCAAAAATCCAAGAAACCTCTCAGAGGCTTTAAACTTAATAGCCTTAAGCCTGGTGCTATGCTCTTTCCTCGATAGGATATACTCCATTTGATGGTTTGCAGCTTCTATGTGGAAGCCAGGCTGAAGTATGCTTTTGAAAAAATCTGCAAAGGTGCTTCTGAGAACATTTTCCTCACCCAATTCCGGAAGAACATTTGAGATATAGTCCTCAAAAACATGGTTTGGAGAAAGAACAAGAATATTCTCGGATTTCATGCTTTCCCTATACTTATAGAGCAGGTACGCCGCTCTGTGAAGAGCAATGGAGGTTTTACCGCTCCCCGCAGGCCCTTCAACAAGCATAATCCTATTATCAACATTTCTGATAACGGTATTTTGCTCCCTTTGGATACTTGCTACAATAGTTTTCATTCTATTGTCTGTGCTCTTTCCCAAAATATCCTTGAGCATCTCATCCCTTATGCTCAAGCTGCTGTCAAACATGTATACAATATTTGCTTTTTCTATTTTGTACTGCCTCTTGAGCAGCATCCGCCCCATGATTAAGCCTGCAGGACAAGCATAGCTACAGGAACCTGTTTCAAAGTCATAAAACATTCCTGATATGGGAGCTCTCCAATCATAAACAAGAATTTCCCTATTGTTTTTTGTGCCAAGATTAAATATACCGATATATATATGTTCTTCCTTCTCTTCTCCTTCCTCAATAAAGTCGATTCTTGCAAAATAAGGACTCTGTCTCATTCGCTCCAACCTACTAACCTTATCGGAAGAGAATTTAAATTTCCTTGCCTGATTTGAAATATTCACCTGATACTGCCAAAGCTGTGCAGCATCCTCAAGATCACTCAGTCCTGTAGGTGCACACCTGACTTCTTCCCACATTTGCTTCTGAAGTTCAACTGCTTCCTTCTTATAGTTTCCGGCGGCATTTATTCCACTTTCGACTTGAACCTCGATCTCTTTTATTACCTTACTCAGATAGATATTTTCTTGATCCCAAATCTCTTTATCAGTAATCATCAGGCTCCTCCAAAACATATATTCGCTCATGTGCATTTTGTTCTTGAGTATATGGAAATACTTTCACAGCGTCATATATGAGCAGGTTATTATAATACAACTAATAAGTTTAAAATATAAGTCTGTTTTTTACTGTAAAGAAATGCTATAATAAAGGTGAGAGATAGATTATATTCAGATTATCAAAAAAGTCGTTACACTCAAATTTCCATGTAACGACTTTTATTATACATTAATTCTTAATTGGAAGTAAGTAGCCCCTTCAACTCCCTGCTTAGCTTATTTAATTTCTCAATGGTTTCACCGCTTTGAGCTATTTGATCATTTACATCCTCAACGGTGACCATGATTTCTTCCACTGAAGCAGCATTTTCCTCTGAAATACTGGCTATTGACGCCATTTCCTTCTGTGTCTCGGAATAATTTACAGTTATATCTGAGAACATTTTCATTCCGGTATCTATATCTTTATTTGTATCAGAAAAAGCTTTCCTGACCTCTTGAAAATAGTCGGATATATCATTTAGCAAGCCCTTTCCGGTATTAGCCGCTGAGCTCCCCTCAATAACGACATTATAAGTATCAAGTGATTTTTCGGCAATATCTTTTATTACCTTCGAGATACTATTTACCATGGTGGAGCTTTGTTCGGCAAGCTTTCTCACCTCTTCGGCAACCACAGCAAAGCCTCTTCCCTGCTCACCGGCTCTGGCT
>JAEZIV010000075.1 GCA_023436515.1 Bacillota bacterium | reverse complement strand
GGCTGTCTGTGACCTTGCTTGTTTCTGTAGTTCTTCTTTGCCTTGTATTTGAAAACGATAATCTTTTCACCTTTACCATGGCTGAGAACTTTTCCGCTAACAGTAGCAGCATCTAACAAAGGAGCTCCAAAGTTTACTTTACCGTCCTTTGATACAGCAAGAACCTTGTCAAAAGTCACGGCTGAACCTTCTTCAGCAGCTAGCTTTTCTATAAAGACAACATCGCCTTCCTGAACCTTATACTGTTTTCCACCAGTCAAAATAATAGCGTACATGATACACCTCCTACTAACAGTCTCGCCGACCTGAATGATGTGTGAATATCCATAGATATGTCCATCACAGGCAATAACCTTATTAAACCAATATCGGGGTTATGAAAGCCCCAAAACCTACTCTCTACTTATAAAAGTGAGGCTCATTTATATTGGCCGGTTATATTTGAGGAGCCTTGGCCGAGCGGCTACCGATATATTCTATCACAGCGGTTATCCTATGTCAACCTCTTTAATTCTCAGTCCCCCAGCCTTTAAGTCACTTACAGGGGATACCTGAATTTTCATCTCCCGGGTATTTGCATACTCCTGCAAAAGCTTGGCTACGTGGCTCTCAACCATCTGAGCCATTGAGACATGTACCTCAAGCATTAGTGACTTCGCCGAAGTAGTCTTAAGATATTCTCTGGTTTCCTTTAGTATATTCATTGCATGAGTATCCGGTGTGTGAACTCTACCTGTACCATCACAGCAAGGGCAATCAAAGTTCATAATGGTTGAGAGCTCCTGCCGAATTTTTTTCCTCGTCATTTCCACAAGTCCCAAGCCTGTCATTCCAACAACAATTGTTTTTGTCCTGTCGCTCTTCAGGCTTTGCTTCAGCGAATCAAGCACCATCTGCTGATGTTCGGGATGACTCATGTCAATAAAGTCTATTATAACAATTCCGCCAATATCCCTTAACCGCAATTGCTTTGCTATTTCCTTTGTGGCCTCGATATTTGTCTTCAGAACAGTATCCTCAAGATTATTATCCCCCACAAATTTGCCGGTATTTACATCAATTACTGTCAGGGCTTCTGTTTTATCAATAATAATGTAGCCCCCGCATTTAAGCCATACCTTTTTAGCCAGTGCTCTCTCTATTTTGGTTTCAATCTGATAATAATCGAAAATCGCATAGTCCTTGCTAAACAGTTCAACTCTATTTTTTAATACCGGAGATAGCATCTCAACAAGCTCAAGTACCTTGAAATACTCTTTTTCATCATTAATAATAAATTTATCTATATTCCAGGTAAACAAATCCCTCACAGACCTGTAAATAAGATTGAAATCCTTATGAATGCATCTTGGAACAGGACCGTTGCTTTCAGACTGCTTTATTTTTGCCCATAGCTTTGTCAGAAAGGAAACATCATCTATAAAATCTATTTCCTCTTTCCCCTCAGAAACGGTACGAACAATCAACCCCATATTTTCAGGTTTTAGTTTTTCGGCTATTTTCTTTAGCTTCTGACGCTCATTCTCATTCTCTATTCTGCGGGATATTCCTATATAGTCAGCGTTGGGTAATAATACAAGGTTACGACCCGGAAGTGTAATGTGGGTGGATACCCTTGGCCCTTTTGTCCCAATGGGCTCCTTTATAACCTGCACTGTAATTTCCTGTCCAACCTTCAGTATATCTGCTATATTGTAGCCTGAGTAATCGCGATAAACCTCTACTTCATCATCAGAATACTCCTTTTGGGGTATGGCATCTCCAACATACAGAAATGCGTTCTTCTCATATCCTATATCAATAAAGGCAGCCTGCATTCCGGGTAATACGCTGCTCACCATACCTCTGTATATGTTTCCTACAAGGCCTTGGTGATTCGTTCTTTCAATGTGAATCTCAGCAAGCTCCTTATCCTCCAGAATGCCTACTCTTATCTCTCCTACATTGACGTCAACAATTATCTCGTTAATCATTCAAAATCTCCGTTCCTACATGAGATTAGTGTTCTGACACCATATCTGTTTTGTTCAGCTTAATATTGTCCTCCATTTCGCCGCTACCGCGGCGACACAACTAGTAACGAAAAGACACCTAGCGGCTTTTCGCCGTGCGAAGAACATCGATGTTGCATTGAACTCTGCTTCGCACTTTTCACGCTATTCTCCCATCCATGGGATCCAATAGTTCCTCTCCTACCTTAACAAACAGCTTTGCTCTATGAATCCGGTCTACCTCAAAGGTAGCACCCATTCCTTCAAAAAATGCTTCCAGCAGAAGTTCAGGTTTAAGATTTGCCTTGCTTCCTGCACTAACCAGTAGGGTAAACCTTATGATACTTAAGGCATCAAAAGGCTGAAGTTCAAAATCCATATCATAGATCATGCTTCTTATATCAGTATCCTTTACTCCGCTTTTTGTTTTCTTCTTTACTATGATTTCTTTTCTTGATAAAAATCTGGCTACTTCGGATTTAAGGCTTTTTTCATCTAAAGCTATATTTGCTCCAACGACTACATTATACTCAGAAGCAGAAATAGTAGCCATAATATTCTGTTTCGAATGTCTTTGCTTTGCAGCCAGAATCTCGATACCTTCAGGCAGCTGTGCATTTAGCCTTTGAACAAACTCATTTATTTCGAGCATGTCGTCAGTTATATCAAAATCACCGTATTCTGCCTCACTTGTAACACCAACGCTCAAAGGCAGTCCAAACACCATTCCGGGATGTGGATTAAAGCCCTGAGAATAAGCAATAGGAAGCCTTGCTCTCCTAATGGCACGCTCAAATACCTTCATCAGATCCAAATGTGAAATAAATTTAACCTCTTCACCACGTCTGAATTTTACACGTATAGTAACCAATCTAAACCTCCCACTTGCATTGTATATTTTAACGCAGATTATACCAGATACAATGTTATTCATGTCGTTAAAAGCTCGACCTGTCAATCTATATCACTCTCAGCATATGCCACTTTTAAAGCTTGCAGCACCGCAGCCGCCACAGTCTGCTCTGCAGTTTGGAGTGATTTTTTCCTCTTGTGCCTTTTTACTCTCACTAATCAGGTACTTCTTGGACACACCTATATCAATATGATCCCATGGCAGGATCTCCTCGTATTCTCTCCTGCGTGAAGCATAGAAGTAAGGATCAACTTGGCATTCCTCGAATGCTTTCATCCAAATATCATACTTGAAATGTTCACCCCAACCGTCAAATTTGCAGCCCATCTGCCAGGCCTTTATGAGTACCTTACTCACACGTCTGTCACCACGGGCAAATACTGCCTCCATAAAGCTTAACTTATTATCATGATAATTATAAGTTACCTGCTTTGAACGAATCTTGTCCTTCAAATGGAATTGCTTTTTATTGACCTCTTCTATATCTTCCTGAGGTTCCCACTGAAATGGTGTAAATGCCTTGGGTACAAAGGTTGCTGTACTTACAGTTACATTCAGGTTTTTACCCCTCTTTTCCTTTGGAACGTTTTTATAAACGTTAACTACCTTAAAGGCCAAATCGGCAATTCCCTCAACATCCTCAATGGTTTCTGTCGGCAATCCAAGCATGAAGTAGAGCTTAACACCACTCCAGCCCCCATTAAATGCAAGCGTTACCGCATTTAAGAGATCCTCCTCGGTTACTCCCTTGTTAATTACATCTCTCAAGCGTTGAGTTCCCGCCTCGGGAGCAAAGGTTAAGCCACTCTTCCTTACCTTTTGTGCCTTTTCCATTAAATCAAGAGAAAACGAGTCAATTCTCAAGGAAGGCAAGGACAGATTAACCTTTCTTTCTTCCATATCCTCAAGAAGCCCTGTTGTCAATGTTTCAAGCCCGGTGTAGTCACTTGTGCTTAATGAAGTCAGTGATACTTCCTCATAGCCTGTGCTTTCCTCCAGCTTATTTGCCAGCTCCAGAAGTCTCTCTGGACTCTTCTCCCTAACAGGCCTGTAAATAAATCCTGCCTGGCAGAACCTGCAGCCTCGTGTACAGCCGCGGAAGATTTCAAGCATAATTCTCTCATGGACGATATCCGTATACGGAACAATTATTTTATCAGGGAAGTATACCTTGTCCATATCCTTTATAATTCTCTTCTTAATCTTTGTGGGATAATCAGGCTTCAGTGGAAGAAATTCTTTTATGGTACCATCAGTATTATAGGTAAACTCATAGAGGGAAGGAACATATATTCCTTCAATTTTTACTAATGCCTCAAGGAAATCCACCCGGGATTTACCGCTATGCTTCCACTGTCGGTAAACATCCATCACTTCATTTATTATTTCTTCACCTTCACCCATCATATAGAAGTCAATAATATCGGCAAGAGGCTCAGGATTGTATGCACAGGGCCCTCCGGCACATACAAAAGGATCGCCTTCCCCTCGATCCTTTGCAAGGATGGGTACACCTGCAAGGTCAAGCATATTTATGATATTGGTAAAACTCATTTCATACTGTAGAGTAAAACCGACGAAATCAAAGTTCCTTATGGGATCCTTGCTTTCAAGAGCATAAAGAGGTATATTATTCTCTCTCATTTTACTCTCCATATCGGTCCATGGAGCAAATACCCTCTCACAATAGCAATCCTGTCTCTCATTTAACAAATGGTAAAGTATTTTCATTCCCAAATGGGACATACCAATTTCATAAGTATCAGGGAAGCAAAATGCAAATCGAATATCCACTTTTTTGGGATCCTTTTTTATGCTGTTCCACTCACTGCCTGTGTATCTTGAGGGTTTTTCAACGCTTTTCAGTAATCCATCCGAAAGTTTAATAGCCATTTTAATCTCCCATCTACGCGCTGCGCACCAAATCATATATTTGTTATCAATTATTTATCTTTACAAAAAGCCAAAAAAAAAGAATAATTCATTCTTTTTACTCTAAATACATCAGTTATATACCAAAATTTATTATAACAGAACAAACCCAATATGATAATAGCTTTTGGTCTGTAAAAATAATATATTTAATTATAGCATTCCAGAATACTATAATAAATACTCACC
>JAEZIV010000068.1 GCA_023436515.1 Bacillota bacterium | reverse complement strand
TTTTCATATCATGGCACATAAAGCAGGCTTAAAACATTCCGTTATGATGCTTCAGGCTTGTTGCCCACTGCCCTTTACCGTAAGCATGCTTTCCGTCTCTAAGCTGGTAAATTTCATTTTCCTCTATTGTATTGAAAATGTATGAGACCAGCTCCCAATGGCACAGGTCCTTGGACTTTAGTATCGGCCCTCCTGGCATGACAAACATTGTTGTAGTTACCATGTAATAAGTATCTCCCACTCGTATTACATCCGGATCAGGGAAATCAATATTTATTATTGGATTTTGTACTTTCATCTAAAATTCCTTTCATGTACTAAAATAATTAATAAATAAGTCACGCTTATACTATTTCAAGCTGAACCACTGATTTTGAAGGAAGAGTAAATAGTAATTGATTAGCTTCAAGTTTAAAGTCGCAAAAAGACTTTATAGTAACATTATTTGGTGCTTCAAAAGTATTTTTTGCCGTCATGGTATCAGAAGTCAGAATTCTGCCTACACAGCTTTTGACCTTCAATCCACGGATATCCATATCAAGCTCAACCGATTCTGTGGGCTTCAGATTACAGATAGTAACATGCACCTTTCCTTCGCTGTCTACAGATGATGAGACACTGATCTGAGGTATTCTGTCCCCATTAAGCTCATATTCAGGACTTATAAAATCCAATGACAGCAGCTCTGCATCCTGATGCACCTTATACATGTCAAATACATGGTAAGTAGGAGTCAGCAGCATTTTTCCACCATCGGTTAATATAACAGCCTGCAAAACATTGATCATTTGAGCTATATTTGCCATCTGAACCCTGTCACAATGATTGTTGAACAGGTTAAAATGTACTCCGGCTACCATGGCATCCCTTAAGGTATTCTGTTGATAAAGGAAACCAGGGTTTGTTCCCGGCTCCACCTTAAACCAGGTGCCCCATTCATCAACTATCATGCCCACCCGTTTTTCCGGATCATATTTATCCATAATAGTTGAATGCTTATTTATAAGCTCTTCCATAAAATATGTGAGCTGCATAACTGAAAACCATTCATCCTCGTTGAACTCAGTGGCTGAACCCTGTATTGACCAATCCTTTGAGACTCTTGTGTAGTAATGAACACTCAGCCCATCCATTTGCTTGCCGGCTTCTCTCATAAGTACTTCGGTCCAGTGATAATCATCAACTGATGCACCCCCGGCAATTTTATATATCCTATTATCACCATAGCTTCTTACATAAGTAGCATATCTGCGATACTGGTCTGCATAATATTCCGCACTCATACTTCCACCGCAGCCCCAGTTTTCATTTCCAACTCCAAAGTACTTGAGCCTCCAGGGTTCATCCTTACCGTTTGCCTTCCTTAAATCTGCCATAGGTGATTTTCCATCAAAGGTGATATATTCCACCCACTGCTGCATCTCCTTTACAGTTCCGCTACCCACATTGCCGCATATATATGGTTCAGCACCTATTAACTCACAGAATTCCAGAAATTCATGGGTACCAAAGTGATTATTCTCAATAACACCTCCCCAATGAGTATTTATCATCAGCTTTCTGGTCTCTCTTGGTCCAATACCATCCATCCAGTGGTATTCGTCTGCAAAGCAGCCTCCGGGCCACCTGAGCACAGGAAGCTTTATTTTTCTTAAAGCTTCTATAACATCCGTACGAAAACCCCTTATATTTGGTATTTGGGATTCCTCTCCAACCCATATTCCTTCATAGATACACCTACCCAAGTGTTCTGCAAAATGCCCGTAAATATTTTTGTTTATTCTGCCCCTTTTCACATCGGCATTAAGTACCATTTTTACCATTAACCAAACTCTCCTTCAATTAAAATTGTTATCAGTATTATTTCACAACAAGCTTGGTTGAAACCGGTTTCAAGGCCGGATTTAAATCCTTTTCTTCTGTAAGGTCTAGAACAGGGTATCCGTCAATGTCAAAATGAACCCTGCGGAGCCCAGAGCTTCTAGGCCCATCAACTCCGGGCCTTGCATGATAAGCGTTCCAAATCAGCCCGTCATCATCTATAACATAGGAGTTATGACCGGGTCCGAATTCACCCGGAACATTTCTGCTGGTAAGCAGTGGGTAATTTGTCTTTGTCCAGCTTTTGGGATCCAGCAAATCAGCACCTAACTCTGCCGTCAAAAGCCCGACAACATAGGTAGCATCCACTGCTGCACTGGAAAAAGTCAAGAATAGCTTGCTGTCACCATATAAAGCAAATGGTCCTTCATCTACGAAGGTATGGTTGTTTGCCCAACCATAATCAGGTTTTGTTAACAGTACCGGATCTGAAGTCAATTTCCATGGCTCAGCCGGATTAATTTTTGCAATATAAACCCAGGCACCAATATCAACAGGCAAGAACTGCCTCTCGGACCAGGCCACATAATAGTCATTATTTTGCTTTATTACTGTCATATCAAGGGAGATTGTCTTTCCAGCCTCACAGAGATATGAACCGTCTTTTTTCAAAACCCTTTGAGGCATGGACCAGTCTTCTCTGGCTAAAGGATTTCCTCCTTTTCTCAGTTTCATCACATGGGATTCCTCGTAAAAGAACTCACCAGTTGTCGCTGCATGAAATATGTACAGATCTTCACCAATTATGTGAAATTCCGGAGCCCAAAGCAGGCCCTTAATATGGTCATAGGTATCCGAATCCAGCAGCAGTACCTCTTTTGCCTCAACAAGCTCAGGTATTTTGTCAGCTTCTCTAATGTATAAGGTGTGATTATTATCAGCGTCATTTGTTGCGATAAAATAGTATTTACCCTTCCATTTTGCTATGCATGGGTCGGCTCTATTTAAAGCTATTGGAAACGTAAAGTGATCCTGACGGACTCTCCCGGTTATCTCATATACCCCAGGCTTATTCCAGTCAACATTTTCAGTATCCCAGTCTATTGGTTTAAATGAGGTTGTACCGTCAGTATATATGGCTTTTGCTTTGACATCCCTTAACTGATACGCTTCAGAAGCACTAACTTCATCGGGTACTTCAATAGCAACATTGCTTGGAGTTGTTAGCTTATATTTTAGTCTTGTCCCTAATTCCTCACTTATTTGAATTATATTTCTTTGAACCATTCCTTCGATCTCTGCCGCAATCTTCGCAAGCTCTATCCTGTCATCAATTTCTGCAGCCTGTTGTCCTGCATCCAAACAATACAAATCTTCAACATCACTTTTATACCATTTGCCTTGTAGGCACCAGGATAAGGAATACATTTTATTTTGAGCATCGAAGCTACAGGCTACATCCTCAATAAAATCATTTGTATGGAGGTCGATAAGTCCGACTTCTGTGTATTGGAGAAGATCCTCTGTTGTAAAGAACAGTACCTTTCCTTTACTCTCAGCATCAGGTTCACCCTCAGCCATAGTAC
>JAEZIV010000045.1 GCA_023436515.1 Bacillota bacterium | reverse complement strand
GAAAAGAGTGCAAATGTTGAGATAGAAAATAGGCTTATACATGTAAATAATGTGGATAAATTACTTTGGCCCGAAGCAGGTGTAACTAAGCTGCAATTTATTCAGGAAATGGTACAGCTAGCCCCTTATATACTGAAGTATGGTGGGAATAGGTTGCTATCTACCATTAGATACCCTCATGGTATTTCAGGGAAGTCTTTTTATCAGAAAAGTGTTCCAAAGAATGCACCTGACTATATTGGAAGCAGTATTTTTCATGACAAGGAGTATATTGTCATGGAGAACGCTTCATCGTTGGTATGGCTTTGCAGTATGGCGTGTCTGGAATTCCATGTTGCATTTAATACCTGTGATAAACCCGATTATCCCAGTTATCTTGTATTTGACCTTGACCCCTCAGAAGAGAATAATTTTGAGAGTGTAAAGGAGGTTGCATTGAGCATTAGAGAAACTATGGAGTCACTTGCATTAGACAGCTTTATTAAAACATCCGGAGCAACTGGGCTGCAGATATTTATTCCTACAAATGCGAGATACAATTATGACAATGCTAGAAGCCTCAATCTATTTTTTGCAGAGTACTTTGTTCAAAAAATGCCCAAGCTTCTTACCATTGAAAGGTTAAAAGCAAAAAGAGGTGGGAAAATTTATTTTGACTATCTACAAATGTGGCAGGGCAAAAGCCTGATAGCCCCATATTCAACAAGAGCAGTAAAAACGGCTAACGTTTCTATGCCGCTTGATTGGGATGAAGTTAGAGGAGTAAAGCCTGATGACTTTACCATAAAAAATGCGGTAAAAAGACTACACTCAAAAGGCGATATGTTCTCAGAAATGTTTTTGTGTAAAAATGAGCCCCTCGATGAAATACTCAAAACTATATCAAACGGAAAATAAAGTGCCATACATTTTTTACTATATGTTTATAAATCTTCTATACTACAAATATTTTTGATTGTTTAGTTTCTTCGTTTACTACTCATAGACAAACCTATATTAGAGCTTCAAAAAAGAATAATTGGTTGTAATAAATAGTAATTTTAGATAAAATGTTTACAGCACTTGGTTACTACAAATATTAGTATTTAAATAACTTAATTCATACAAATATTAGAATTAAAGTAACTTTAATATATTTAGATATATGGAAAATAAATGGAAAATATATTTGTATTGGGAGGACTATAGATATGAACGTTTTGGTTACAGGCGGTGCTGGTTATATTGGCAGCCATACTTGTGTACAGCTATTAGAGGCTGGGCATGAGGTAATAGTAGATGATAATCTATCTAACAGCAAGGAAACTTCACTTAACAGGGTAAGGCAAATTACCGGTAAAGAGCTAGCATTTCATAAAGTAGATATTCTACATAGAGAAGCACTTGAGGAAGTTTTTGCTCATAATAAAATTGATGCAGTTATACATTTTGCAGGGCTAAAGGCGGTAGGAGAATCGGTTTCAATACCTCTAAAATACTATCACAACAATATTACCGGAACCTTGGTTTTATGTGAGCTTATGGAGAAATATGGAGTTTATAACCTTGTTTTTTCATCTTCTGCTA
Organism: Bacillota bacterium; assembly: GCA_023436515.1. GTDB lineage: Bacteria > Bacillota > Clostridia > Acetivibrionales > DSM-1351 > Ruminiclostridium. The sequence goes on along the minus strand of JAEZIV010000045.1, from coordinate 1,081 downwards.
CGGTATATGGTGACCCTGTGAGTGTTCCTATATCAGAAGAATTTTCGCTCAGTGCCACTAATCCATATGGAAGAACAAAACTCATGATTGAAGATATACTGAGGGATGTATATGTTTCCAACAATAAATGGAATATAGCTATATTGAGGTACTTCAATCCTATAGGTGCACACGAAAGCGGACTTATTGGAGAGGACCCTAATGGAATTCCTAATAATCTTGTACCATACATTGCTCAAGTGGCTGTGGGCAAGCTAAAGCAGCTCAATGTTTATGGAAAAGATTATAATACTGTTGATGGAACGGGTGTGAGAGAATATATTCATGTAATAGATTTAGCAAATGGTCATCTTAAGGCGCTTGAAAAGCTTGATGTAGAGCATGTAGGTGTTAGAGAGTATAATCTTGGCACTGGAAATGGCGTTTCCGTTCTCCAAATGATCCAGGCATTTGAAAAGGCCTGTGGAAATGCTATTCCATATAAGGTTGTGCAAAGGAGGCCGGGGGACATAGCGGCTTGTTTTGCAAAGTGTGACAGAGCAAAAGTAGAGCTTGGATTTACAGCAGATAGAGGGTTGGATGAAATGTGCTGTGACTCTTGGAGATGGCAGTCAATGAATCCAGATGGATATAATAAATAATAACATACTAGGTAAATTTAAAAATGAACTCGGAGGTAATACTATGAGCACAAAACCAACACTTGTTATAATGGCGGCAGGTATGGGAAGCCGTTATGGAGGGTTGAAGCAGATTGACCCTGTAGGACCAAATGGAGAAATAATTATGGAGTATTCCATATATGACGCTATAAGAGCAGGGTTTGGAAAGGTTGTATTTGTAGTCAAAAGAGAGATTGAGGAAACCTTTAGAGAGGTTATAGGCAAGAAAATAGAAGGCATTATTGATGTTGAATATGTTTACCAGGATATTAATAATCTGCCAAAAGGTTTTTCAGTACCTGAGGGTAGAAGCAAGCCATGGGGAACAGGACATGCGGTACTAAGCGCGAAGGATGCGGTAAATACACCATTTGCTGTAATAAATGCTGATGATTTTTACGGTGCACATGCATATAGGC
>JAEZIV010000233.1 GCA_023436515.1 Bacillota bacterium | reverse complement strand
GTCCTGAGCTTTAAGAAGGATACTCTCCCTTTTTTTCTGTTCTGCCGCAAGAGCCAGCTGCTCCCATTCCCCACTCCCTATTTTATTGGTGGGACCTTCAAATGGAAGCCATTGCCCTCCTTTTGTTATTCCAATCATAACAACATCATATTTTGCCTTATCAATATTCTCTATAACCGATTGCGCCGAAACTCTGGACACCTCATGTTCTGATGATTGACCGCCAAATATAAAAGCTACTCTTTTTTTTGACATAATTATCCTCCACACTTTGATGTGCATGATGTGCATATTTAAGGAGTTAAACTCGATATCACATATTTGTTGCATTACACATGCCATACTAATATATTTAACATTTTACTATTTAAGTACCTGAATTACAAGAAATAGCTCACCCTGCACAACAAAGAGCAGCAAATCAAACCATTATGATTAATTTGCTGCCCCTTAGACAAATCCCTATATTATTATCTATCTATATATGAAGAACACTTAATTAAATTACCTTTTAAATACTTGTAGCCCTTTACCAAGGCAAACCCTATGAGGCTCAAGCAGGGTGAAGAAGACTGATCTTCTACTTAAAAATAATGCCTGCCACATCAGCCCAGCTTTCCTTCAAAAGCTTTTCATATCTTACCTTGAACATAATCTCATGCTTTTTCTCCCAGTCAGCCAACTCCAGCAAAAACTTTTTTGCTTCCTCGTTTTCCACCTGATTGGCGGCATTAAAGTAAAATAAGGCAAAATCGCTTTCCATAAGATATGCAAGTCGTATGATGGATAAATCGGATATAGCATCAGAATCTGCAATGATATCAGAATTATCAGGAATAATTGAAATATTCTTTTCCCTGGAGGTGTCGTCAACAACCCAGGCCATATCTATAGGCGGTGGAGTAACCTTAAATAGATCATGTATCGTGCTTAGCACTGCATAATGATTTTTCTCCATTTCAACCAATTCCTCAAAAAGCTTTCTGTGCTCTTCGGACTTAACCCTATCCAAGTTATAGCTGTAAAATTCCTGAGCATCATTCTCCATTCTCATAGCATATTCCAGTATCTGTCTTACCTCACTCATAAATCCTTCTCCTTTTGCAGCTGTTATTTTTCGGTATTAAATTGGTACATAAGCCATATAACCTATTCGTCAACTCGGTATAACTTTGTTTTATAAGCATACAGCCTATCTGTTAATTCTATATGAAATATACCCTGCAATAAAGCCTTGAAACAAATAATTTATATGAAAATGCAAAAAGCGGAACTCCTGGTTCCGCTCTGCGTATATAGTATTAATCCTTTTTAAAAAAGACTCATCCTTACATTCCCCGGTCTATTTAGCACCGCTTGAAGCTGTAGATGCTTTTAAATATGGGACAGGGTCAACAGATTTTCCGTTTTTCAAAACCTCAAAATGCAGATGTGCACCATCTTCACATTCGGTTTGAATAGGATCACCAACAAGCCCTATCATTTCATTGGCTTTAACCTTAAGTCCAAAGCTGATATCCTCCAGCCCCTGTTTTGAGAGTCCTGCATATCTGGTTTTTAAGCCAGTATTTCCATGGGTTATTTCTATAGTGATACCATTTGAATTGTCCTCTACAAGTGAGATTGTACCATCAGCAACCGCTCTGACCTTAGTGAGCTTGTCCACTTTAAAGTCAAGACCTGTATGTGCCCTGATATCTCCAAGGGTCTTTGATTCCGAGAAAGTATTAACATCTCTTGTGTAGTCCTTCATAATGGGACCCTCTACCGGCCGGATAAATGAAACAGCTGACTTTGATGGTGTCTGCTGGGTTTTAGATGGAGAGCTCTTTGCAGGAGAATTCTTTGCAGGAGAACTCTTATCCGAATCCTTGGCCGTATTGGCAGCCGGAGTCTGGTTTGCCACTACATCCTTATTCGCTGTACCGGCGACTGCTTTAGCAGGATCTTCCTGATCTGCCTGATTTGCATTTGGCTCACCTGGAATGATCTTACTTTCACTGTTAATCCCGGTATCAGGAGAATTAATGTTTTGTGTAACAACAAATATTGCTGTGGCTGCCACAATGATGATACAAGCTGCCAAAATAACGTAAAACCCTTTATTGTTAAAGAATTTTGACAGTTTGTTCTTCCAATTCTTTTCGTCTGGAATAAGTTTCTTCATAATTAATATTCCACCTCCATTAAATATTGTTTCCTTTATTTCCAACAATATACATGGAGATTAAATTCATTTTCTATATTGATATGTAATATTTATTTATTCTCAATTCCCATCTCAATCTAAATCTCCATGGAGATTAAATTCATTTTCTATATTGCTTTGTAATATTAATTTATTGTTAATTCCCCATCTCAATCTAAATCTCCATGGAGATTAAATTCATTTTCTATATTGCTTTGTAATATTTATTTATTGTTAATTCCCATCTCAATCTAAATCTTCATGGAGATTAAATTCATTTTCTACATTGATATGTAATATTTATTTATTCTTAATTCCCATCTCAATCTAAATCTCCATGGGTTTTATTATAAGCATTTGCATATTTAAAACGGGTGCCTGCCTCGTTGGTCTTACTTCGCTGTACCGGGGCTTTTGTCAAGCTTTTTGAGCTGTACTCCCTGATAATAGTACTTCAGAATCTCAGAATATGTATACCCTTTCCCAGCCAGGTAATCAGCTCCGCATTGGCTCATCCCCACACCGTGTCCATAGCCTATGGTAGTAACCTCTATCCTGCTGCCTGACACCTTCTCGAATTTAAAATTGGTTGATTTTAATTGAAATAATTTTCTAAAGTCGGTACCCTTTAGGGTTGTATTTCCTATTTTCATTTCAATAACCCTCTCCCCTGAGGAGTATTTCTTTATTTCTATTTCTGACATAATACTTTTACCGTTCAGCTTGAAATCTGGGTTAAAGCCTTTCAGCTTCTTAATCATTTCCTCCTGTTCAAGTATAACCTTTGATTTATATTCTGAAAAAGTATCCTCTCCCGGACTTTCAACCCCTCTGAGATACGGCTCCTCTGTTCCGTCCCACACATCCTCGACATTCTCAGTATGCCCTCCGCTGTTTGAATGAAATAGAGGATTTATAATAACATCATTATATTCTATTACCTCTCCCGAAGTGTCCCTGACTGCTTTACTTATTTTGTTCCAGTATTTAAAGGAGTTTAAAAGCCCCCATCTCCTCATAGCTGTTTCCTTGCTGATCCAAGCCTGACAGTGTGCAGGACTTACACAAACGTCGGCCCCTGCGTGTGCTGTGTCAGAGGAGCCATACAGCTTGGCTGCTCTTCCAAGGGCATAGGTTCTGGCAGCAACTGCCTGAGCCTTCAGTGCTTCCTCCTCAAAAGATGCTGGCATTTCAGCCGCTACAACTCCTACAATATAGTCCTCCAGATTCATTTTGATAATCCGCTTTTGATCGGGGAAGTAAACATTAATTGTTAATTGCTGCTCCTTTTTTTCATCGGTAGCCTTGAGTTCCTCTTGAGTCCAGTTAAAGCTACGGACCAAAATCAGTGGAATAAATATGATAAGTACAATCATTACTATAATGTAAAGGCAGATCTTTTTCATTTTACCTCCATGTCCAAGGGGACATGACCCATCGGACATGTGGACATGTCCCTTGGAGTTATTAATATAGGACATGTTTAATTTATATTAATAGTTAGGTAAAATTATGTTTTGTAAAGGAAATCATATAAAGCCCGGTCACAAAAAAAACAGCTATAATCATTCCTGAAAATCAGAACAATTATAGCTATTTACTACAGGTCTCCATAATGCTTATTCTTCCACCCTTTCAATTTTAGCACCCAGAGCCTTCAGCTTTCTATCCAACCTACAGTAGCCTCTGTCAATATGTGATATTTCACCTATCTCCGTTGAGCCCTCGGCAGCAAGCCCTGCCAACACCAGAGCTGCCCCTGCCCTAAGGTCTGTTGCCTTTACTGCCGCTCCTGTATAACAATTAATACCTTCAATTACAGCCGTTCTTCCATCAATTTTTATATTTGCACCCATTCTTTTCAGTTCACTGACATGCATAAACCGGTTCTCAAAAATTGTTTCTGTAACAATGCTTGTCCCCTGTGTGCGAGCCAGTAATGCAGTTATCTGAGCCTGCATATCGGTAGGAAACCCCGGATAGGGAAGTGTTTTTACATCAATTGGCTTGAGCGGCCCCTGGCTCTTTATTCTGATGCTTGTTAGTTCCTCACTAACCTCCAGCCCTGTTTCCTTGAGCTTTGCAATAATTGGCTTGAGATGGTCAGGTACTATATTTTGGACCTCTACATCACCGCCAGTTATGGCTGCTGCAACCATAAAGGTTCCGGCTTCAATCCTATCAGGAATTATATTGTGTTTGCAGCCTATAAGCTTATCAACACCAATAACTCTGATGGTATCAGTTCCCGCTCCTTTAATACATGCACCCATTTTGTTAAGATAATTTGCCAGATCAACTATTTCCGGCTCTGTTGCCGCATTCTCGATACTTGTCTGCCCCTCGGCCAGTACAGCTGCCATTAGGATATTCTCAGTAGCGCCAACACTGGGGAAATCCAGATAAATTTTATTACCTACCAACCTCCTTATACTTTTTGCTTCAATATAACCATGACCCTGAGTTATTTCAGCCCCTAAGGCTGAAAATCCTTTTAAGTGCAAATCGACGGGACGTGATCCGATTGCACACCCCCCCGGTAAAGCTACTCTCACATACCCTGTTTTCGCCAGCATAGGTCCCATTATTAAAAAAGAAGCTCTTAATTTACTAACCAATTCATAGGGTGCTGTTGAATTAGTGATGTCTTTTGCAAAGAAACCAATAGTGCTCTTTCCGGGTTTGGAGTCTACTTCGACCCCCAATGACCTGATCAGATCACACATCATTTTGACATCATATAAATCGGGAACTTCATCAATAATACTTTGCGACTCACCTAACAGAGATGCAGCCATAATCGGAAGAACCGAATTTTTTGCACCATCTACTCTTACTCTGCCCTTTAAAGGTACACCTTCTCTAATAACATATTTAGCCAAGTGAGCTCTTCCCTTCTATTTTATTTTTTACTGCTTCACTTAGTATTCGGTGTTCACCACAGGTGTTGCCACCCAAAGGTAAGTCTTGTTTTCTATCTTATTGTACCTTATGGCAAGGCTCAGATTAATATCCCTGCCATCGATACTCAGCCTGTCTTCAATCATAGGAGAGAAGGCAGATACGCTGATAATGTTTTCCTGCCTCATACTGTCAACTTTTTTTGCAGCACTGTCATCAAGGATCTTTCTGCAGATTCTTTCAAGCTGTGAATCCTGTAAATATCCCTCATAGGTACCTGTAATGCATGTGTTGACAGTAGGTTTCAGCCCAAATTTAGCAAAAACCCCTTCAATTTTGTCCCTTAAAAGCAACGCTGAACCATTAACTGTTTCTGTTGCATCTATAGTTATATATTTGTCTTCGGACTCGGATTTATTCCCAACAATACTTGCCATTGCTGATATTTTCACACCAGCTTTTGTGCTTCCTGACAAGTCCGCCTTTCTTAGAGTATCAGTGCTTGTGGTATTATTTGAATAATCGTAAACTCCAAGAGTTTTGAATACCTCCTCACATACAGCAGTCATATTCCCAAGATTTTTCATATTTTCATTTCCTCTGACAAAAAAGTAAACTTCATTTATTACCATTTTTGCTCCTGAGGATTTAAAGGCATCAGATATTGAAACCTTTTCAACTTGTGCTGCTTTTAATGTGTATATGTAGTAGGTGGACCCAATAGCAGCTGCTGTAATAAGTAATGCCACAACCAAAAAAGTAAGCTTTTTCATACTCTCTCCAATCTACGAGCCTAGCTCGTTTAAAAACACTAATGAAAAGACACATAGTGGCTTTTCGCTGCGTGAAAATATACCATAGCTAACTGAGTGTATTTTTCACGCTTATCTCCAATCTACGAGCCTAGCTCGTTCAAAAACACTGATGAAAAGACACATAGTGGCTTTTCGCTGCGTGAAAAGCACGATGACTAGCCGAGTGTATCTTTCACGCTTATCTCCAATCTACGAGCCTAGCTCGTTCAAAAACACTGATGAAAAGACACATAGTG
>JAEZIV010000460.1 GCA_023436515.1 Bacillota bacterium | reverse complement strand
GGGCTACATGGTGTCCCTGGCCCATGAATATGCTTCTGAACATGTGGATAGCATAACCATCGGTGATGGTGAGATATCCTTTCCGCAGGTACTGAGGGACTTTGAAAAGGGTGAGCTCAAGCCCATCTATAGAAACCCCGTTGATAATCTTAATAACCTTCCAATTCCGCGATATGACCTACTGATGGAAAAGCCAATCGGCTCCATGCTGCCTGTTCAGGCGGGCCGTGGCTGCCCTCACAGCTGTTCCTTTTGTTCTATAGCCTGCCTATATAGGCAAAGGTATATGGTGCGTCCCATACCCGAAATAACTCGAGATATATCAGCCATACGGGATATGGGTATGAAGGAATTCTATATGATAGACGACAATATCATTGGGAACCCAGCCTTTTTTGAGGAGCTATGTCTTGCCATAAAGCCTTTGAAAATGAGATGGAGCAGCCAATGTTCCATACAGATAGCAAAAAATGATAAGCTCCTGAAGCTGGCGGCCGATGCCGGTGTATCCATGCTTAGCTTCGGGCTGGAAAGCATAACACAGGAGGGGATTGACAGACTGGGTAAGCCGTGGCTTAGAGTGGAGGAGCATCTGTCTCTCATAGAAAAGATCCACAAGGCGGGAATACTTGTATCCAGTGAGATGATAGCGGGAACGGATAGCGACACTAAAGCCAGCCTGGAGGAAACAGCTCGTTTTGTCGAGAAAGCCCATATAGCCATTCCGAGGTTCTATATACTCACACCCATACCTTCTACCCCTTTGTTTAATGAATTCAAGGAGGAGGGCAGGCTGCTGACCGAGGATATTTCGAATTATGACGGCACAAAGCCTGTATTCAAACCGGCCAACATGGAGCCGGAAGAGCTGGAGGATGCTTACTGGAACCTGAACAATAAGGTTTTCAGCATAGGTGGTATAATACGCAGGACCCTGTTTCACCCTAACTTTCTCAAGAAACCCCTGCTTTATATTTTCGCTTTTTTTGTAAATCTTCACTATCGATCATATATAAAGCGTAAAATCCCTCCAAATATCTTTTAGGGGGCCTATTTGTCGGCTGATATATATTATGTATAAGTGGCTTAATAAAGGAGAGCTTATGAAGGTACTATTGGTTCGACCCAAGTACAGGTCTATACTTGTTAATCTTGAACCTCTTGGTTTGGAATATGTAGGCGGCATGCTTAATCAAATAAATGTATATTATGAGATTTTTGACGGATTTAATATGGTGAACCTGTTTATGTTTGAGAGGCTGGTTCATAAGATATCAAGTCAAGCCTTTACCCATGTAGGCTTTCATGTCAATGCCAATTCGGTGGATTACTGTCTCAATACAGCAAAAAGGCTGAAGAAAAGGTTTCCCAATATTAAAATACTTATGGGAGGGCCTCATGTAGAGCTGAATTACAGGGATTTTTGCATTAAGGAGGTGGACTATGTCTGCTATGACAACGGGTTGGAATCCCTTGAGCGCTGTTATAAGGATGATTTTAGTTTAAAAACTCTAAAGAGTGCAACGGGAATTGCATACAAGGATAACTCAGGTGTTTGGGTTTTTCGTGAAAAAGCTCCTCCCATATGTAAATATCATGTGAAGCCTGACAGGAGAGAGTTCTTTAAAGGGCTAAAGAAAAACTTTATCATATGCAAGGGCAGTTATGCTATTGTCAGAGGCTCCTTCTCCTGTCCCTATAACTGCAGCTTCTGCTACTGCACCAGAATGAACAACGGACAGTACACAGAGAGGGATGTTGATGAGCTGCTTGAGGAGATACAAGATATAAGACATAATAATATATGGATTATGGATGACGATTTCCTTATTAATACCGAAAGGGTACGAGCTTTCTGCAACAAAATCATTACCGGAGGAATTAAAAGGAAGCTGATGATTTATGGCAGAGCCGACAGCATTGTCAGAAACAGAGATATAATGCCTCTTTTGTATCAAGCCGGAGTACGTGACGTAATGGTGGGACTTGAAGCCGTTACAGACAAGCTGTTGGATGATTATAATAAGGAAACTACCCGTAACATAAATGAAGAGGCAATAGAAATACTCAGAGAGAATAACATAGTCTGCAATGGACTATTTGTCTTAAGCCATGAGTCCGACCGCAGCTATTTCAAGGAACTGGTTAGCTTTATCAGGAAGAAGAAGCTTTTATGGGTAGTTTTCGGAATTTTTACTCCCTACAAGGGAACAGAGGCCTATGAAGAGTATGAATCACAGGTGAAGCACCTTCCTTCTAATAAGATGGATGGAGCCCATATTACCATAAAGCCTCTACATATGAGCTCCTTTGAGTTTAAAATGCGCTTTTACTTACTCCATGTACTTTTTTATCCTAAGCTACTTATCAGGGCATGGAGTAAAAGTGCATATGAGACTCGGAATAACGGGTGGTTCTGATATAGTATAATCCTTTTATAAGTAAATTATATGTGTTTTGCCGGCGCTACCAATTGTGGAAACGCTTTTTTCTTATGTAAATTTTTCTAATTGAATGTAAGATATCCACAGGGCTAAGTAATCCTAAGGAAAGAAATCCATGAAAGGGATGGGAGAGTTGGACAAGATATTAATCAACTGTACTTTACTTGTATTAAGTTTAAAATTAATTAATAATTGAATAATGGTTAAAATAATGTTAACATAAAACATGAAACGGTTCATGAAATAAGATTTGGGAGGGAAAATATGCGAAAGACTGATATCTACAAGTATGTAGGAAGCATGCAACAGGTAGCATTTGTAAGGCCAATTTCCTTTACCGAAGGCAGAGCAAGTCAAATAAAGGGCTACGATATCAAAAACGGTGATATGCGATTTCAGATAGCTGTAGATAAGTGCCTGGATATTATTGATTTTTCCTATAAGGGAATAAATATTAATTTTGTGGCCAAACAGGGCTTAATAGGGAGAGCAGACTATGATACGCATGGAGAAGAGGGAC
>JAEZIV010000221.1 GCA_023436515.1 Bacillota bacterium | reverse complement strand
AACCCCAATAAAAAACCGCGCCCGCACAGGCCACTCTCAAGGTAAGAGTTCAGGCGCAGGCACCTTCAGTACCTTTACAGGTCATGGCAATAGTTCCTTTGGCCAAGGCTCAAAGAGAAGGTCAGGACATGGAGGCTTCAAAGCCTCCGGCAAGCCCTCCAGGAGGGATAGAACCTAATATTGTTTATTCCGGAGTTCAATGTGGAGACATATTGAACTCTTTTTTTCTAAAAAGGCCAGTCTGCTTTACTTTGCTTGAAATCTTTTTGTATGTGAATATTTCCTTGCCAACTTTGTTATTTTTCCGGTAATTGTGGTAAGACTAAAATAACGCGACAATTGAAAGGGAGGAATACATTATGTCAAAAAATTTTTATGATGCAGTCAAGGACAGGCGATCCTTTTATGGTATAAGCAAGGAATTAACCATTTCAACTGATAGAATTCAAGAAATAATAAATTTTGCAGTTAAGCATGCGCCTACTCCGTTTAATAGCCAGAGCAGCAGAGTAATGGTTCTTTTTGGTGAAAGCCATGACAGATTGTGGGATATAACAATGGAGGAGCTTAGAAAAATCGTTCCTGCTGAAAACTTTTCAGCAACAGAAAATAGAATTAATTCCTTTAAAAACGGATATGGAACAGTACTGTTCTTTGAAGATCAGTCGGTTGTTGAATCATTGCAGCAGCAATTTGAATTGTACAGGGACAATTTCCCAATCTGGTCTCTACAGGCCAGCGGAATATTACAATACATTGTATGGACTTCCTTAGAGACCGAGGGACTTGGAGCTTCATTACAGCATTACAACCCACTTATTGACGATGAGGTCAGGAAGCAATGGAATGTTCCCCCAAACTGGAAGCTTTTAGCTCAAATGCCCTTTGGGAAGCCAACAGCAGTCCCTGATGAAAAGCAATTTCAGCCCCTTGATTTCAGAGTTAAGTTTTTTAAATAGGTCCTGAAATGAAAAATCGCTCTCCCTTTTATAATAAGGGGGGCGATTTTTTTCGGTTACACGTGCCATTAAAAATGAATAGTATATAGTAAATTCTTAATTCAAGAAGGTGTTTTTTGTGGAGTATTATATAAGAACTGAACCAGATGTGAATATTTTTGTCCATGACATAAATCCAAATGGCAGAAAAACAATTTTGTTTATTCATGGCTGGCCTTTAAACCACAGGGCATATGAATATCAATTCAACAAGCTTCCTGCCCTGGGCTTCAGATGTATAGGAATGGACACCCGAGGCTTTGGCAAATCAAGCAAGCCCTATACCGGCTATAGCTACAACCGTATAGCAGATGATATCAGAGGAGTAGTTAATGCTTTGAATCTGAAAAACTTTATACTGGGTGGACATTCCATGGGCGGCGCCGCCGCAATCAGATACATGGCACGATATAAAGGCTATGGAGTAGCCAAGCTGGCACTATTCGGCGCCGCTGCACCGAGCCTCACCATGAGACCGGGCTTTCCCTATGGTCAGTCCAAAGAAGCAATTACTCAAATAATTGACGAAAGCTTAAGGGACAGAGCGAGTATGCTAAGAGATACCGCAAAGCTGTTTTTCTATAAACCCGTAACAGGTCCCCAGTCAGATTGGTTTTTTAGTTTGAGTATTGAGGCCTCGGGAACGGCTACTGCACAGTGTGCAATCACCTTCAGAGATGAAGCCCTTTTCGAGGATCTTCCAAAAATACGGGTACCAACTCTAATTATGCATGGGATTCATGACCAGGTATGCTATTATCCCCTTGCAGAATTCATGCATCAAAGTATTGCTAACTCGATTTTGATACCCTTTGAGAAAAGCGGGCATGGGTTATTCTTTGAAGAACAGCAGAAGTTCAATCAGGAGCTGGTGCGTTTTATAGGATGAAACAACAGACCGGCGAGACATAATTTTTGATATAGCGGAGTGGGATGAAACGCGTCTTTCTCCGCTATTTCTCTAATAATATATTTACATCGAATTGAAAATGCTTTATAATTCTGTGGGTTGTACCTGGCGAAATATACATATATACGCCTACTTATTGGTAAAATCAAGGAAGTCTACAGATATCAGAATATTAAGTTATATTATAGGCTAAATTAATAAAAATACAGAAAGTTTGGTTATCTGTGTAAAAGCCGGGTACGATTATAAATACACATAGTGATATCAGGTAATTTTACTAACGTGATATCAAAAAACCCATATTACAAGGAGTTGGAAAAATGCAAAAAAGAGATCAATGGGGATCAAAATTGGGATTTATCATGGCAGCAATAGGCTCTGCCGTCGGATTGGGAAACATTTGGAGATATCCGTATCTGCTCTACTCAAATGGAGGTGGTGTATTTCTAGTACCCTACTTCTTTGCGATATTAACAGCAGGGATACCTCTAATGATTCTGGAATACAGCCTGGGACACAAATTTAGAGGCTCACCTCCCCTCGCACTGGCTAAAGCCAATAAAAAGTGGGAGTGGCTTGGCTGGTGGCCAAGTATTAACTCCTTCATAATTTTAACTTATTACACATTAATTTTAAGCTGGGCCATTAACTATCTTTACTTTAGCCTAAATCAAGCCTGGGGGACTGATACAAATGCCTTCTTTTTCAATGATTTTCTAAAGCTAACCGACAGCCCCTTCAATTTAGGACATTTAGTATTGCCAGTATTTATCGGTATTACCATCATTTGGATAATAAATTGGTTTGTATGCTATAAAGGAGTTTCGGGGGGAATCGAAAAATTCAACAAAATAGTAATGCCTACACTGGTTGTTATAATGTTGATTATTGTAATTAAGGGTGTTACTCTTGAAGGAGCACATTTAGGCTTGAACAAGCTATTCACACCCGATTGGTCTAAGGTCATGGACCCCAAAGTCTGGATAGCTGCATATGGACAAGTATTCTTTTCCCTGAGTTTAGCCATGGGAATAATGATAACCTACTCAAGCTATCTGCCGAAAAAGACTGATATTAATAATAGTGCCTTGATAACAGTTTTTGCAAACTGCGGTTTTGAGTTTTTAGCAGCAATAGGAGTCTTTTCTATAATCGGATTTATGGCTGCAAATCAGGGCATTGCTGTTGAGGAGGTTGCAACCCAGAGCATAGGACTTGCTTTTGTAGCCTTCCCGAAAATATTCACAGTTATGGGCAGCTTGGGTAGCTTTTTTGGAATACTGTTCTTCCTTTGTCTCGTTTTTGCAGGCTTGACATCCTCAATATCACTTGTTGAAGCATCTTCCTCTGCTGTAATTGATAAGACCGGAGCCAGCAGAAAAAAAGTTGTTACCATAATATGTATTGTGGGGTATCTGTTAAGCATTACCTATACAACAGGCGCCGGTCTTTATCTGCTGGATATTATAGATAACTTTATAAATTCTTACGGTATTGTAACTGTAGGCTTGCTGGAAGCCTTTACAATAGGCTGGCTGTTTGGTTCAAATAAAATCAGAGAGCATTCCAACGCCATTTCATATTATTCCATTGGAAAGTGGTGGGACATTATGATTAAATTTGTAACTCCTATAGTATTGGCTTATATGATAATTCAAAATGCCATTACTGAATTTACAAAGCCATATGGAGGTTATTCTCAAAATGCACTTCTGTTATTCGGGTGGGGTGTTATCATCGTTGGTATTGTAGGTTCCCTGATTCTTAGCACAAGACCCTGGTACGACAGAACTATCCTTTCTATCCAGAATGACAAGGGGGTGAAATAGATGACCTCCACGTCAATTGCGTTTTTTCTATTTGGTGCACTATTTCTATGGGGTGGTCTCGCAGTAACAATAGCAATAGCAATAAAAAAAGAAGCTAAAAGCAAATAATCAAAAATAAGGTCGTAGCATTCGCTGCGGCCTTATTCTTATATGTAAAAACCTCCGGCTTTTATACCGGAGGTGAACAAATTCATCTTCTCTTTTTATCGTTTGCTTCATCCCGGATTTCTTCACGCATCCCCTGAAGTGCATCACGCCTTCTTTCGTTTTTCTCTTCCAGCTCTCTTCTCTGTGTGGGGTCATCTACCTTTGAAAGCATATCCTCTGCTGCTTCCATATTCCTGATTGTGTGATTGATATTAAACTGTATTCTGTCAACATTGTCACTTCTATCATCGGGTTTTGGTTTATTCATTGAGTCATCTCTCCTTTTGGTTAGTTTTCATGAATCTTGATTTCAACTGCTCCGGATTGTTCCATTACTGACTTAACTTCCTGTGCCTTGTGCCTGGCCGCCTTAACATAGACTACTATCCCAGCGTCCTCATGTAAATCGCTTAGTTCATTGATGCTTTCAATAAATGCTTCCATTTGACCTGGGTCATCCTGAGCAGTTTCAAATATTGCACTGGCACGATTTGCTTCAACGTCGTTTCTCATGCTTTGGAACTTCTCTTCATCCATTGTACTGATTATCATATCTCTTCTTTGAATACCACTGTTTTTCAGTGAGTCAACAAGACCGCCAACCTCACCGGGATCAAGGAATCTGCCTATAATATGAATAACAATCCCTCCCTTGTACTGCAAAATCAATTTATTCTTTAATATTTTATCCGAAATTGTTCTTAGTACTCAGGAAAAATTTTTGAAAAATATAACTATTTCATCACCCTTTTGAGATAGCTTTAATTCATTTTTATCAACAAAAGGCATATTTTTTTTAGGTAATAGCCATTCTCTGCCTTTTCCACAGTAAATATTTTATCCTTGAATAGTATACCCTCAGGGTTTATGCCCTTGTAGAGCCTTTCACCTATCTCACCGAGAAAATCAAGGCTTCTTAATTCCTGATTTATCAGCTCAAGCTGAAAAATAGGCAGCCCGGCGAAGCTGTCATGTATATCCCTTTTGCTTTCACTTTGTA